>JAKBMG010000052.1 GCA_021831685.1 Bacteroidota bacterium
GAGAGGTCTCAAAACTGTCTAAAATGGGATTTCTCCCTCCGGTCGAAATGACATTATTTTTATCAGACAAATTATTTGGATAAATTTGATATAGAAAATATTCTTTTATTTATCAACAAAACTATTAACCAAAATTGAAATACTATAAAGAATTCGTTGTTTCTTCAGAACCTTTTATCCCAGAAATTATTAGCAGTGTGCTATGGCAATTGGAAATTACAGGCGTTTCGGAGGAAGTAAATTGCATTAAAGTTTTTGCCGAAGGGAGCAGCACTCTTTCATCCGAAGATCTTTCAAATGAACTTGAAAAATTAGTTGCACAAAAAGTTTTGTTGAATTATATCGTTGAAGAAAATTTAATCGAAGATAAAAACTGGAATGAAGAGTGGGAGAAAAGTTTAAACATTATTAAAGTTTCGGATAGGATAGTCGTAAAACCAACCTTTCGTGAATACAGTAAGGCCGCTGGAGAAATAGTTATAAATATTGTTCCTAAAATGTCATTTGGAACCGGAGAACATCAGACAACAAAACTTGTAATTCAGCTTTTAGAAAAGTATTTAGAACCGGGAGCCCGCTTGCTTGATGTTGGTTCGGGAACAGGTATTCTTTCAATTGTGGCTGTGAAACTTGGCGCAAAGTCCGCTGTCGCTGTAGATAATGATGAATGGTGTTTTGAAAACGGAAATGAAAATTGTGCATTAAATGGGGTTGAAGAAAAAATTAAAATAGTCTTAGGTGAGATAAAGGATATCCATGAAAGTGAATTTGATTTAATAATGGCGAATATTCAAAAAAATATTTTAATCCTAATAGCCGGAGAAATAAAATTAAAAATGAATAAAAAGGGGATGGTGATTCTATCCGGACTTCTTATGAATGACGAGGAAGATATAGTTCAAATTTATAAGAAGTTTGGATTTGAATTAGTCGAGAAAAAACAAATGGATGAATGGATATCTCTCGTTATGAAGATTTAATCATTTTTGGTAAATAATTTCGCCGTCAAAAATCGTCATATCAACTTGGACATCTTTAATCTTATCCGGTTCGATGGATAGGATATCATCACTAAGAACGACCATATCCGCAAGCTTCCCAGCTTGAATGGTACCTTTAATGTTTTCTTCAAATGAAGCGAATGCTCCATTTATTGTATAGCACTTAATAGAATCCTCAACAGATATTTTTTCTTCCGGAATCCATCCGTTTTTATATTTTCCTCCGGCAGTTTGTCTTGTAACTGCTGAATAAATTCCAAGCAGGGGATTGATAGGCGCCACCGTCCAATCGCTTCCGAAACACAATTTAATACCTTCCTCTAAAAAAGACTTAAATGAATATGCTTCTTGAAGTTGATGTTCATTTATTTTCATATCAGCCCATGCTCCGTCGTCAAAACTATGATAAGGCTGAGCCGAAACGATTGCATTTAGATTTGCTAAACGTTTTATATCGATTTTCCTTACATGCTGCGCATGTTCGACTCTAAAACGCCGGTCCCATACAGGATTAGTTTTTTGAATTATTTCAAGGAGATCGAGGACGTATGAATTTGCTTTATCGCCAATAGCATGAATTGAAAGCTGAAGTTGATTCCTATCCGCTTCAATTGCCCACTTTTCCAGATTCCCGTTAGATACAATATCCATCGGCAGACCAGAATTTGTTTTACTGTCTTTATAATTCTCGAAGAACCAAGCAGTACCGGCTCCTAGCGATCCATCGGAAAAAGCTTTCAATGAACCAATCTTAATCCGTTCGTTCCCGAAGTCGTATAATACTCCTGAATCGATTAAACTTTTATAGACGGCAATGGGAAGTCGTGTGTAAATCCGGCATGTAAGTTTCTTATCTTTATATAATTTTTGATAAGTGATTAAATCATTTTGAAGAGTAATATCATGGACACTCGTAACCCCGAATCTTTTAGCTTCTTCTAAAGCCGCCGATCCGGCTTGATTATATTCTTCCTGAGAGGGGGGTGGAATTATTGAAGAGATTAGTTGTATAGCATTATCTTTCAGGATTCCGGTAGGTTCTCCGGTTAGAGGATTCTTTTCGATTATGCCTCCATCGGGATTTTGTGTGTCTTTTGTTATGCCCGCTAATTTAAGCGCAAGAGAATTAGCAAGAGCGAGATGTCCATCCATCCGGTAAATAAATATTGGCGTATCACCGGAAAAATCATCAATCATATCTTTCGACGGCAGAGATTTTGTTTCCCAGTCCTGGTGGTTCCAGTTGCCGCCGGTAATCCATTTTTCCTTATTGGAATTAACATAATCCTCGAGAATTGATATAAACTCTCCGGTAGATTTTGCAGGGCGCAGATCAAGTCCAAGCAAATAAAAGCCGCCTGCGATGAAATGAACATGGCTATCAATAAAACCGGGGAGCATTAATTTTCCATACAGATTGATCACCTCAGTAGATGCGTCAATAAAATATTTCGCATCGGCGTTTGATCCGGCAAATAAAATTTTATTTCCGCGAGTTACAACGGATTCGGCAAACGGCTGCATTTCATCAACCGTGAATATTTTCCCGTTAACAAATGCTTTTTTATCTTCAAACTTCATAAATGCTCCGAAAAAAAAGAAATATATTAAACTTATACGGAATAATAAAAAAGTTTTAATAAATATTGCGTGAAATCTGGAATTCATGCTAAAATCTATTTAAGTTGAAACGTCAAAAAAGAGGTATTTAGTAATGAACCTTGATGCACTTGTTTTTGCCGCGCATCCGGATGATGCCGAATTATCGATGGGTGGGACTATTCACAAATTAACATCTCACAACTTAAAAGTTGGAATAATTGATTTTACCAAAGGAGAATTAGGTACGCGCGGAAGCGCCGAGACAAGGCAGAAGGAAGCCTTCCAAGCAGCAATTATATTAAAAGTTGCCGTACGTGAAAATCTTGATATACCAGATGGCTTTATTCAACGCAATAAAGAAAACTTGATGAAGGTAATAATGATGATAAGGAGATATAAACCAAAGATAATATTTGCGCCATACTTTAATGATCGTCATCCAGATCATATTGATGCAAGCATACTCGTAAAGGAAGGGATGTTTTCAACAGGTTTAGCTAAAGTTAAAACATTTGAAAAAGAGATGATCCAGGAAGCTTACAGACCAACCAGGCTTTATTATTATATGCAGACTTATACTTTTGAACCCTCTTTCATTGTGGACATAACAGATAGTTTCAGTCAAAAAATGAAGGCTATAAAGTGTTATGAGACGCAGTTTCACAATCCGCGAAGCGTTGAACCGGAAACTTTTATAAGTAGACCAGAGTTTATAGATTATGTACAATCACGTTCACAGTTTTATGGTTTTCAGATAGGAAAACATTATGGCGAGCCGTTTTATTGCGAAGAAAAAATAGAATTAGATATATTGAATTGTCTGAAAAGATAATTACTATTCATGTTACTCAGACAATTTCAAATATAAAGGAAGTGAAATGCAAAACCTCGGTTTAGGAAAACGTCCGAGGTTTCTCATTTTGTAACAATAACCCTTTGCGTATATATAGCTTAGTGCACGAGTTGAACTTGGGATATCTCAGTCGTATGACTCCTTCGATATGACAGAGGGAAGCAAGTGTCATTTCGACTGAGTCATCGAAGGAGAAATCCCACAAATAGCCCCATCTCTCAAAATAAGTTACTATCTCAAATAATAATTTATTAAAGCTAATGTTTGGGGGTAATAGGCCCTTCCGAAGAGATTCAAATGATTCATAACATGATAAAGTTTATATATGTTCTCCCTGTATTCATAACCTTCTTCCAGCGGAAAATATTCGTTATATGAGGCGTAAAATTCGGGAGCGAACCCACCAAACAATTTTGTCATAGCAAGATCTGCTTCTCTATTCCCGTAATAAACTGCAGGATCGATTAAGCAAGCATTACCCGTTTCATCAACAATAAAATTACCGCTCCAAAGGTCACCATGAAGAAGGGATGGATTTTCATTTAATCCAGAAAGAATTTGTCCTATTTTATTTTCAATTTTGCTTATCCCGGAGGTTAATTCTGGTGTAGCAAAATCGTTTTTTTCGACAAGTTTATATTGATATAGTATCCTTTTATTGAAGTAAAATTTAATCCAATCACTTTCCTCTTCAATGTTTGCAGCATTTATTTGAGGGGTTGATCCGATATAATTATTTTCGTAGAAACCAAAACTTTCACGTGAATATCTATGCAACAAAGCAAATTTTCTGCCGAAATCTTCAAAGAAATGTTTTGATTTACTTGAAGGAGAAATAAATTCAATTAGAATAAAAGAACTGTCAACCGCAATTACCTCCGGGATTTTAATCGCGCCTGCTTTTTGTAGTTCATTTAAACCATTTGCTTCTTTTACGAACATATCCGGCGGCACGGAAGAATTTGTTTTCAGCAATAAACTTCTGCCGGATTTTGTATTAACCGTAAAAGCTTCACTTATGCATCCACCCCCGACGGGATGTGCGGAAAGAATAGACTCTCCAGAGGCAAGTTCAACTTGTTTTTTTATTTTATCACTTAAGTTCATCTTTTATTTTTGTTAGCAGATTTTTGCAGCCGTCCTCAAGAATATCCAAAACATTCTCAAAGCCTTCCGAGCCGGAATAGTATGGGTCGGGAACTTCATTTACTTTATGGGTCTTACAAAACTGAGCCATCTTTAAGACTTTAGACGAATATTCGTTTTTTCTATCCATACTGATAACGTCTTCATAATTTTGGTTGTCCATGGTAACTATATAGTCGAAATTACGAAAATCTTTTTCGGGGTTAAACCTCCGAGCAAGGCTTGTTAAGTCGTATCCACGTTGACTTGCATGTTTCCTCATCCTTGGATCGGCTTTCTCGCCGGTGTGGTAGTCCATAGTACCTGCTGAATCGACCTCAATTTGATTTTCAAATCCTTCTGATTTTATAAAACCGTACATAATTCCTTCAGCGGCTGGAGAGCGGCAAATATTTCCCAGGCAAACAAACAATATTTTTTTCTTTGTCATTTTTTTGAGATTATTTTATTAACTGAAAAAGTATGTGCAAATATAGAACGTATCAATCAATGATTGAAATGACAAATGTAGAGGAGGGGGTAGGGAGTAGTGGAATGTCGGAATAATGGAAGGTTGAAGTAGTGGAAAAATGGAAGGAATTAGTTTATTCCGTAGCTCAATTTTTCCAACATGACTGCCGGGAGTGAATGTTGCAGAACTCTCCTATTTAGTCTCGAACGTAAAGAGAGGTCTCAAAACTGTCTAAAATGGGATTTCTCCCCGCAAACGGGGCAGGCCCTCCGGTCGAAATGACACTTTGGAGTTGTGTAACAGTCTCGGCAGGCAGGCCTGGGACAGACCGGTATTCTACAGATTGCGTAAGGTGAATTAGTTAGTTATTCTCTACGAGAATTTCCTGAATTTTCTTTTCCAAAGCATCCGCATTTGAAATATAAACGTTACCAAAAGATTCGCCGTGTTGGCTAATATCAAGTCCAATAATCTCTTGATCTTCATCAACACGTAGAGGTGAAATCATATCTGTAATTTTGTATAATAAAAATGAACCGCCGAATGTATAAGTGGAAACAATCAATAGTCCTATTAATTGAATATACAACAAATCAGGATGCCCAAAAATTAATCCTACTTTTTGAGCAAACACTGCAGTTAAAATCATTCCTACAATTCCTCCTATTCCATGGCAAGGAAAAACGTCAAGCGTATCATCAAGTGTTGATTTGGATTTCCATGAAACTGCAAAATTACTGACCATACTTGCAACAGTTCCGATAAAAATACTTGCACCGACATCAACATAACCAGCGGCGGGAGTAATAGCTACTAGTCCAACAACGGCGCCAACGCTTGCACCTAAAGCAGAAGGTTTTTTCCCTCTGATTACGTCGAGGATTATCCATGCAATTGCAGCAGCCGCAGAAGCAGTATTTGTATTTGCGAAAGCTAAAACAGCAATTCCGTTAGCTGCCAGTGCTGAGCCCGCGTTAAAGCCAAACCAGCCAAACCAAAGTAAACCAGTACCTAATAAAACGTAAGGAATATTTGCCGGTTCGTGAGTTTCTCCTTCAATATGAGATTTTCTTCTTCCTAAGGTGATTGCACCAGCTAAAGCAGCCAAACCGGCTGAGATATGCACTACGGTGCCGCCAGCAAAGTCGAGGACGCCCATCTTTCTAAGAAATCCATCCGGATGCCATGTCATGTGTGCAAGCGGAGCGTAAATAAATATACTGAATAAGACCATAAAAATTAAATAAGATGAAAATTTGATTCTTCCGGCAAATGAACCGGTAATTAAAGCCGGGGTTATTATCGCAAATTTTAACTGGAATAATGCAAACAACATTAGTGGGATTGTTGGAGCTAATTGGGGATCGGTATTTACTCCAACGTTTCTGAACATGAAAAATGTAAAAGGATTACCAATAATTCCTCCGATATCATTTCCGAAGGCAAGACTGAATCCAACCACAATCCATAAAACGCTAATTACTCCCATTGCAACAAAGCTTTGGAGCATAGTAGAAATTATATTTTTTGAGCTGACCATTCCTCCGTAAAAAAATGAAAGTCCGGGAGTCATCAAAAGTACTAACGCAGTTGCCGTAAGCATCCAAGCCACATCAGCGGAATTTACCGGTCCGCCAGTAATACTTTGAGGGCTAACCGGCAGGAAAGCGCCGACCATCGAAACTAATAAAAGAATTCCTAAAGCAATCTTCCAAAAGATTTTCATTTATTTCTCATTATTTTTATGAGAAAAATAAAATTAATTAGGTAAAATGTCAAGAATATCTAAAAATATTAGGCTATATTTTTTATAACCTAATTAAAGTAAGCTTATGGCTTGCTGGTGATAAATTAAATTGTTGAAAATACTTTATGTTTTCATTTGCCCGCTTAAGCTTTTTCCGATTTAGTACAACGCTTTCGGGAATTTCTATTGTTGATTGTTAATTATATTTCTCATAATTTGATCAAAATATTTTTAATAGCTACTATTATATGAGGGTTCATTGTTTGGCAAGAAAAAAAATATTATTATTTCCTTTTTATTTGCACTCAAATCTTTCTTTTATTTTGCCCTAAATATTATCCCCCCCCCCCCACGCAGTTTAATTCTTTTCCGGTTGTTATATGAAAAGCAATCCTTTTCTTTATTCCGCAGCTATTATTATCGCGATAAATTTACTTTCGTATGCAAGAGCTATAGAAATAAAATTTTGGAACTTAATAATTTAGACAATCAAAGATGGAGGTATTGTTATGAGTAAAATTAAAGTCCTATTTTTATCTGCTCAGCCTGCAGTATTAACTGCATTAGTCAGTTTCTTCTTAAATGATCCTCTCTTTCTTCCCGACTTTGAAGATTATCATAGCTTTAATGATTTAATGAAAAATGCAAGTAAGCAATACGGAGTAATTGTATTTGATGACGGATCATTAAGTAGTGAGGAAATGAAAAAGGTTAATGAATATTTCGAAAATAATAATAGAACAAAAAAGATTCTTTATACCGGCATGACGGAAAAAAGTTTTTTACAGAGTTTTATAAATAGCGGGATAGACGGGTTAGTAAGTAAAAAGGCAAAAATTGAAGAATTAAAAGAAGCGATAATTGCCGTGATGAACAGAAGAAAGTATTACTGCGACACTATAATACAAATAATTCTAAAAGAAGATGACCATAAAAATAATTTTGGAAATAGCAAGTATAATTTAAATGTGCTTAGCAAAAAAGAAGACGAGATTTTATTTTTAATTGGACATGGATTAAAAAATAAAGATATAGCGCAAAAATTATTCACATCTACACGAACTATCGAAACCCACAAAAGAAACATGCTTAAAAAGTTAAATCTAATATCTACAACAGAATTAATATGTTTGGCCTCTAAAGAGATAAACAAAGTTTAGATAATATTGTGATGGACAATAAAATGAGGGAAACGCGTAATAATAAATACGCAAAACGCGTAGTTGCTTTTTAATAGCCATTTATTATTATACATAAAAGATTTTGTTATTTTAGTTAATTCATGATCAATCTTTTATGCTGAAAAATCTATCTAAATATTTTTTGCAAAAATATTTTCCGGGGCTTAAATATCCGGTTGTAAGACAGTACGACCAAATTGACTGCGGACCAGCCTCATTGTTGAGTGTCCTGGGATATTATGGCGGGAATACAAATCTTGTAAATATGCGCGAATTGTGTAATACAACCACCAATGGCAGTACAATGCTGGATTTAGTCAACGCTGCTAAGGAAATAGGATTTGAAGCGGCAGGAGCTACCGGCGAGTATGAAGATTTAATGAAAGAAAAGATGCCGTGTATTGCGCATGTTGTGGTTGAAAATAATCTTCTGCATTTTATAGTTGTATATAAAATTACTAAGGACAAAGTAATTATTGGAGACCCTGGCAAAGGACGTAATAAATTATCTAAAGAAGAATTCCTTAAAATTTGGAAGAGTAAAACGGTTATTCTCTTTCAACCCAATGATAAACTATTAAATGAAAAAGACATTAAATGGTATTATTGGATTAGAGAGTATTTGAAGAAGGAAGAATCATGGGTATATCAGTCACTATTCCTTGGAATAGTTTACACTCTTATTGGCTTGCTGACTTCTCTTTTTGTACAATGGATTATTGATCGCTTCATTCCCGGGAAAGAATATATAAAGATAATTTACACCGGATTCTTTCTATTAGCTCTTTTAATTGTTAAATCCTTTGCGGGATATTTTAGACAAAGATTTTTGGTAATACTAAATAAAAGAATTAGTATAAATATAAATTCCGATTTTATTTCACATTTATTCCATCTTCCTAAAAAATTCTTTGACTCACGAAAGACAGGCGATATCACCGCCCGAATAAATGATGCAGTGAGGATTCAACAGGCAATCCTGACTATTACAACTGCTACAATAATAGATATTTTTATAATTGCAGGTTCTTTTGCTCTTATGTTTAAATTTTCAGCGGCATTAGCATGGGTTGCTGTTATTACGCTTCCGCTATATGGTCTAATTTTGATTTTATATTCCGGAAGAATAAAGAGCGAACAAAATGAAGTAATGAAAGGCTATGCGCAGGTCGAATCAACTTATATTGACAGTATAGGGGGGATTGATGAAATACATGGCTTTAATTCTTCGTTATCCTTTGCAAAGTTAAATAAACTTTTTTTCGGATTTTATCAGGATAAGATAGAAAAACTTGGCTTTACTCAATCGCTGTTATCATTATCATCCGAGCTTTCGGGCGCAATAATTTCAATCGGGCTTTTAATATTCGGTGCAGTTTTGGTCATAGAGAATAGGCTTCTGCTTGGACAGATGATGGCTGCGTATTCCTTATTAGCTTATTTACTTCCTTCTGTAAATAGATTAGCTGATGCAAATATTTCTCTTCAAGGCGCTGCAATCGCTTCTCAAAGATTGAGGGATATGCTTTTAGTAGAACAAGAAAAGAACAATGGGAGAGTGCTTTTTAAAATGGGAAATAAATTATCGATTAAAGAAGGATATTTCACCTGGACGGGGAGAAACTTTTTGTTTAACGATTTAAACCTTGAAATTGAAAAAGGTAAGATTACTTCGCTGTGGGGTAAAAGCGGTTCGGGTAAAAGTACTCTTGTTCAGATTATTCAAAGGAAATATAACCTGCTAAACGGAGAATTATTAATTGATGACGTAAACGCTAATGATATTGATCTTGAAATTTATAGAAAGAATATTGGGGTTGTTCCGCAAAACATTAAAATCTTTAATGGAACTCTTGCAGATAATATTTTAGTTGGTAGAACAATTAAAAACTTAAATGAATTGACAGAAAGGATAGATGAATTAGGCTTGCAGCCTTTTTATTCAAGGTTTGAGCAAGGGCTATTTACTTTGCTCGGTGAAGATAACAGGAAACTTTCCGGAGGTGAAAAACAGATTATAGCTTTAACAAGAGCATTATGGGACGAGCCTGCAATATTAATATTGGATGAAAGCCTGAGCGGGATGGACTTAGAATTAGAGGAACTAATTCATAAAGTTTTATTTTATTATTCGCTTCAGCATGCAGTATTGATTATTACCCACAATTTGAAGACAATATTAAAATCTGATTTTGTCTATCTATTAGAAAATGGAAAAATAATTCAGCAGGGTACGCCGCAAGATTTGTTATCTGAAAAAGGAAAATTTCAAGAGCTATTCCAACTTCAACAAAAAATTTATGTTAATCAGGAGGAGGCGGTAAATGGATAAAGCCTTAGCATTTCCCTTATCTATTCATACACCCCAAAAATTAAAAACATGGCAGCTTTTTATAGTTCTTACAGTTATCAATATAGTGGTATTATTCATTTTGAATAAATTTGTATTGACGAGGGATGTATATTATTCCCTCTTATCAAGCCGGATGGAAATTTCAAGAATAGACGATTATTTTAACTTTATAAATAAATTTAAAATATGGGGATATTTATTTACTCCATTATTATTATGGCTTAAAATTAGCGTTGTAGCCTTGTTGATACAGCTTCCGTTGATGGTAAAATTTATTGAAATTCCTTTTAAGCAAATATTCCGAATTGTCGCATGGGCAAACGTTTCAATGATCATTTTAGCTATTGCTCAAATTATTTATTTGTTGAACATCCCTGCTTCGCAGTTTTCTCAAAATACTTTGTCTTTCATCCCTTTATCCTTGATGAATTTAATTAATAATCTCCATTTTACTGCCGCAGCCAAAGGATTCATAAATTCAATAAATGTATTTGAATTGATTTGGCTGTCTATAATCTATAAAGGACTGTCCAACACCGGCAAGCTTGAAAAAATAGATTCGGCTATTTTAGCATCCGGAGTATGGATTGGGATAGCAATTTTTAATTTTGCGTTATTAACATATTTGAATAAGATGGGATGATGAAAAATATATTAAAATATTTTTTAGCATTTGTCTTCTTCTTTTCCGGTTTTATGAAGCTTATTGATTTTAGAAATACTGCGTATTTTTATTCTACCGTTATAAAATTGCCTGTTGATGCAGTTAAGATTATGCTTTCATTATTAATAATTTTGGAACTGATATTTGCCGGGCTTATTTCTTTTGATTTTATATTGAACAAGACAATTTATTATCTAATATTCTTTTCATTATTATTCTTTACCATGACAAGCATTTCATTTATGATCTTTGGGACAGATAACTGCGGCTGCTTTGGAACAATAATAATTGATAAACCGGTTATTAGTGTTATTAAAAATGTAATCTTATTTATAATTCTATTTATTTTAAGAAAGCAAACAATTATTAAACAATATGCGTAAACGAATTATTGCTGCTGCTATTTTACTGCTGCTTGCATGTTTTACCGGCTGGCTGATAATTGAGGCATCCGGACCTGAAGTGTTACCGGAAGGCTCAGTAATTCCTATCATTAAATTTACAGTTAAGAATAGTATTGAGGTGTTAAAGCCGGATAGCACAAAAAAAACGATGGTAATTTTCTTTAACAGCAAATGCAGTCATTGCAAATATGAATTGAGTGAATTAAATAATAACATAGAAAAATTTGAAAACGTTAGAATTTATTTCTTTACAATAGAGAAAGACTTTTTTCAAAAACCGATTGTAGAGAGATGGAAGAATTTATATACAGCGCCAAACGTCAGCTTTGGTATCGTAAATAAAAGTAGTTATGAAAATAAATTTGGAAGCATGGTTACTCCGTCAATATTTCTTTTCAGTACATCAAGTAAATTGATTAAGAAAATTGACGGAGAAATGAAAATAGAAAGATTAGTAGAGGATTTATAAATTTGACGGTGCGCAACGTCAGACTGCGGTAAATATAAATGCCCTGTACCGCAAGGGTAAAAAATAATAATCTATATTAAATTATTGGAGGATCTTATGAAACAGTTAAGTGTTCAGCAGATGGAAGAAATTGAAGGTGGTAGTACTGTGTCCTGTATTGGAGGATTAGTTGTTGGCACGTTGATTGGCGGCTTCTGGGGCGGCGTAATTGGCGGCGTAATCTTCTGTAACTAACCATCTTCAAAGAGCGGCTAATATTTAATTAGCCGCTTTAATTTAATTATATAATACACATTAAATGATAGAATTGTTCAAATCAATTTATTTATTAGTAAAACTAAAGAATAAGATATTTAAGAATACAATTTTACGGGCTGAGAATTGGTATAAAATTGTAGTTGTCGTTTTATTTGCTTTTTTATTTTTAAATATAATTCAGTCAAGCGCCTTTGTGACTCAATATGTTAAAACTTACCCTGATAAAGACACAGTACTTTTCCACTCATTGTTCAGTCTTACTCTCTTTATAATTGTTATAAGCAATATTCTGACAACATTCTTCTTGAGTGATTCAAACTATGCGCAGAATCTATTCAAAACACTTTTACATTACCCGTTAAGATTTACCAGGATTATTTCTTACGAAATAATCTCAGGAATGGTAGAAGTTATT
>JAKBMG010000206.1 GCA_021831685.1 Bacteroidota bacterium
TCTTAATTAAATCGTATCCTTTTAATTAGTCTTAAAATTAAATATATTCACCTCAAAATTTTAGGAAAATATGATCCCACTTAATGTTCTTTTTGTCGGTGATATTATCGGCAAACCCGGATTAAATATTGTACAAACTTGGCTACCGGGACTGATTCAAAAATATAAGGCTGATTTTGTTATTGCGAATGGGGAAAATGCAGCAGATGGTAAAGGATGTACAGAAAAAGAAGGCTCTATTCTTTTTAATCTAGGCGTTAATGTTATAACCGGAGGAAATCATACGTGGGATAAACATCAGTCGCAAGATTATCTGCGCGCTGAACCGCGAGCACTCAGACCATTAAACTATCCCAAAGGAACTTACGGAAACGGTTATATTATCACGGAAACGAAGAAGGGGAAAGTAGCGGTGCTAAATTTACAGGGAAGAACTTTTATGGCCTCAATTGACTGCCCGTTTAGAATTGCCGAATGGGCTTTGGCAAAATTAAAAAATGAAACCAACATGATCTTTATCGATTTTCATGCTGAAGCAACTGCCGAAAAAATAGCAATGGGAATTTTCCTTGATGGCAAAATTACTGCACTAGTTGGAACTCATACCCATATTCAGACAGCCGACGAAAGAATCTTGCCGAACGGTACAGGCTATATTTCCGATGTCGGTATGACGGGTCCTTATGAATCCGTTATAGGTATGAAAAGTCAGGCTGCAATAAATAGGTTTATTTTTCAAACTCCTCAAAAATATGAAACAGCAGAAAATGATGTGCATCTGAGTGCAATGTATTTCAAAATTGATACTGAGACGGGAAAAACAATTGAGATTGAAAGAATAACTTTTCCCGAATTCGTAAAAAAGATTTAGCTTTCATGCAAAACTTTCCACTGCCGAGAATTGATTCGGATGAAGAATTACAAAAACTTTTACTCCCTTATTGCAGATTAAAAAAGGGTGACCTTTGGATTGACCCAACTGGCAAACATAAAATCGGCTGCCTTGACGCCGGAAATGCTTCTGAAATAAACCAACTCATGAATGGGGAATCTGCCTCGCTTGCTGTGCAAGATCCTCCCTATAATTTTGTAGCCTTTGAAGAAATGGAAGAGAAAAGATTTGTCGACTGGTGCGAGAATTGGATTAAAAATTCCTTTAATTCATTAAGCGAAAATTCCTCTTTGTACGTTTGGCTTGGCGCTGATCAGAAAAATCATCTTCAACCGCTTCCCGATTTTATTATAATGATGCAAAATAGCGGATTTCATTCCCGTAGCTTTATCACCATGCGAAACCAGCGGGGTTACGGCACTCAAAAAAATTGGATGTCTGTTCGCCAAGAGCTTTTATACTATATAAAGGGAAATCCGGTATTTAATGTTAATGCAGAGTACACTGATATTCCTAAAATATTAAAAGGATACTATAAGTTAGTCGCTGGAGAAGTAATGGAGAATTCTGAAAGAAGTAAATCTGAATTTATTCGTGCTGGAAATGTCTGGGTTGATATTCAACAAGTGTTTTATAGGATGGAAGAAAATGTTAACGGATGTTATGCTCAAAAACCTCTCAAAGCTATCGAAAGAATAATAAATGCGAGTAGTGATCAGAATGATATAGTTCTGGATTTGTTTTCGCATTCTGGCACTACGTTATTAGCGGCTGAAATAAATAATAGAAGATGCTATACATCTGATTTAAACCCTGTATTCTGTGAAATTACTCTGCGTCGCCTGGAAAATTATAGGAGCAATCGTAAGACCGGTTGGCAGAATTCTAATCCCTTTGCCAAAGAAATTTTAGAAGATAAAAAGTTAAAAGAATATTTGGATAGTTGTTTAGATTTGAATTCAAATAATCATTAAATTTGTTTATAAAAATTATCAACGAAAAGAAGAAATGATTTTAATTGATGGTAAAAAAACTGCCTCTGAAATTAGAAATGAACTGAAGATTGAAATTTCAAGGCTTGTCGAATTAGGAAAAAATATCCCCGGTTTAGTAGCAGTATTAGTCGGCGAAAATCCCGCCTCGGAAATTTATGTGCGTAGTAAGGCTAAGGCTTGCGAGGAGATTGGAATGAGGAGTAAGGTTGAAAAGCTAGGCGCAAACATTGATGAAGAGGAGCTTCTTGCCCTTGTGAGTAAATATAATAACGATAATAATTACCACGGAATCTTAGTCCAACTTCCGCTCCCGAAACATATCAGTGAAGATAAAGTTATTGAAGCAATTTCTCCCAGGAAAGATGTCGACGGCTTTCACCCCATAAGCATTGGCAATTTAGTAATCGGTAAAGATACTTTTGTCTCTTGTACTCCCGCGGGCATACAAGAGCTCTTAATACGATATAAAATTGAAACAAAAGGAAAGCATGTTGTTGTTTTAGGTAGAAGTAATATTGTCGGCAAACCTATCGCTAATATTATGCTTCAAAAAAAAGAGGGAGCAAATTCAATTGTTACTGTCTGCCATTCTGCTACAAAAAATATTTCCTACTTTACCCGGCAAGCCGATATACTAATCGCTGCGATCGGCAGTCCAAATTTTGTCAAATCTGATATGGTCAAAGAAGGCGTGGTCGTAATTGATGTAGGTATAAATCGTGTCGAAGATAAAAATTCTAAAAAAGGATACAGAGTTGTTGGTGATGTTGACTTTGAGTCGGTTGCTCCGTTGTCATCTTTTATTACCCCCGTTCCCGGAGGTGTTGGGCCAATGACCATTGCGATGCTTCTCAAAAATACTTTTAAAGCCTATCTGAAAATTGGAGGGTAAATGGAAAATGAATTAAAATATCAACAAGCATCGTTAACGGAGGTAGAAAAAATTTATTTGGAGTTCCTTGGATCGGATGAGACTTTCTTAAAGTGGCTTTCAGCTGATAGTACTGAATTCCTTATTGATAAAAATTCACAACAAGTTTTCTCGGACCACAAATCAAAATATGAACCTCTTACTAATTCCGTTTTGGCAAAAGCTATAGATCATACTTTGTTAAAACCGGATGCTACTTCTGACGAAGTTCAAATCCTTTGTTCGGAAGCGAAACAATTTCAGTTTGCTTCTGTTTGTATAAATCCTTGTTTTGTGGACTTCTGTTCGCATGAATTAGCTGGATCGAGCGTTAAAGTCTGTACTGTTATTGGTTTTCCACTTGGCGCAAATATAACTTCCATAAAGAGAAAAGAAGCTGAAACTGCTATTGAAGCAGGCGCTCAGGAAGTTGATATGGTAATAAATATTGGCAGTCTTAAGAGCAGAAATTACGATTATGTACTTAAAGATATAGCTGAAGTAGTCTATGCTGCAAAAACTAAAAATGTTTTAATCAAGGTTATAATTGAAACTGCTTTACTTTCTGATGATGAAAAAATCAAAGCTTGTATGATCTCAAAAAAAGCAGGAGCTGACTTTGTCAAAACTTCTACCGGATTTAGCAAAGGGGGAGCAACTGTTCACGATGTTGCCTTGATGAAATTTGTCGTGGGAAATCTTCTCGGCGTAAAAGCTTCGGGCGGTATTAAAAATCGTGAAGATGCAATTTCAATGCTAATGAACGGCGCCTCAAGAATCGGAACAAGTTCCGGATTAAAAATAGTTAACAATTCTTAACATATTATTTTATAAATCTGTTGTTGTGTGATTTCCAAATTTGATCCAGTGTTAAGAGAATAATAAAATGATGATCATAAAAATAATATTTTGAAATTGCTATTTAGGATTAAGTAGATGGTCTTGGATGTTATCCTTATAAAAACCGATGATGGCTTTACTGCTGAGATTCCAAGTTTAAATGGTTGTGAATGCTGGGCGCATGAAGAGGACGTAGCGCTTGAAAAAATAATCGAGCTTGCTTCTTATTATCTTAAAGTTGAGTTAAAAAAATTTAAACTCGACAGGGCAAGAAGAAATAATAGCCAAACAATTTATAAATTAGTATTTGACAAAGTTATATTGTGAAATCTTTTAAGACTGATCACAGAGAAAAGAAAATTATTTCGGTTGCAAATACACGCCAGAAATATTTAAGAGTGGTCCTTGAAAATATTCATGACCCGCATAATGTGAGTGCCATATTTAGAACCTGCGACGCAGCTGGAGTTCCTAAAGTATCATTGATCTATACACAAGAAAAATTCCCAAAGATTGGTAGAAAAACTTCCGGTTCCGCTTTTAAGTGGGTCGAAAGAGATAAATTTACAAGTGTAAAGGATTGCTTTGACGATCTTCATAAAGACGGTTTTAGAATTTATGCTTCATCACTTTCCGAAGATTCAAAAAATTTCTACGATCTTGATTTTACTGAAAGATCAGCAATCGTTTTGGGAAATGAACACCGTGGAGTATCGGAAGAAGCAGCTAATTTGGCTGATGAAAAATTTTTGATCCCAATGTACGGTATGGTACAAAGTCTAAATGTCTCGGTTGCCGCAGCTGTTATCCTTTACGAAGCGGTAAGGCAAAGAAGCAAAAAAAATCTTTATCAAAAGAGTGAATACACCGTAGAAGAACTTAACAAACTAATTGAATCGTGGTGTAAAAAATAAACAAAGTAATTAAATGACTCAAGAATTTAATCCTATAAATAAAATCGAAGGCACACTTGAATTACCTGGTGATAAATCAATTTCCCACAGAGCGGTGATGTTTGCTTCTCTTGCAAAAGGGAAGTCCCGTATCTATAATCTATCTAACGGAGAAGACGTAAATTCCACTCAGAAGTGTTTTGAATCTTTAGGTATCAAGATAAAAAAACAAAGTAATTTTACTGAAATTATCGGAAATGGCTATATGGGATTGCGCAAGTCCTCACATGATCTTGACGCAGGAAATTCCGGAACTACAACAAGATTAATAAGTGGAATTCTTGTTGCTCAAAATTTCAAATCAAAGATTATTGGCGATGAGTCGCTATCAAAACGCCCAATGAAAAGGATTATCGAGCCGCTTTCATTAATGGGAGGAAAAATTCAAGGTTCTGCCAATTTTACATTACCAATTGAAATATTTCCTGTTACAGAAATCCGATCAAGTAATTATGAAATGCCGGTTGCAAGCGCGCAAGTTAAAAGCGCAATAATTCTGGCAGGTCTGCACTGCAATGGTATTACTTCTATAACTGAAAAAATTCCTTCAAGAGATCATACCGAAAGAATGCTTGGTCTTAAATCAAAAATTATTTCTACAGGTAAAACTGTCTTCGTTTCTAAAGAAAATTATCCAGAGCCAAATGATTATTTCATCCCCTCAGATATATCAACCTCTGCTTTTTTTATTGTCCTGACGTTACTTTCAAAAAACTCTCAACTAAAAGTGAAAAATGTTTCTCTTAATGAAACGAGGACTGGAGTCCTTAAAGTTTTGACAGCAATGGGAGGTAAAATTGAAATAGATAATATAAAACAAAGCTCCGGGGAAGATTACGGTGATATAATTGCAAGCAGTAGTGAACTAAAAAATATTGTAATCGATCAAAAAATAATTCCGAATATCATTGATGAAATCCCCATTCTGTCAATTGCCGGAATATTTGCTGATGGAAAGTTCGAAATTAAAAATGCTTCCGAGTTAAGAGGCAAGGAAACTGATAGGATAAAATCTATTTGCCATAATCTAAAAAATCTCGGATTATTTGTTGAAGAATATGAAGATGGTTTTTCTTGCTCGGGCACAATTTCAAATTTCCATCCCACTTTTGAAAGTTTTGGAGATCACCGGATTGCGATGGCTTTTGGGATTTTGTCACTGCTTCTAAAAGGAGGAGGCAAGGTAGACAATTTTAACTGTGTAAATATTTCAAACCCAAATTTTTTGACTCAGTTAAAAAGCATAATCAATTAATCTTGTTTTCGAAAATATTTAATATTTCTCGAAAAAAGAAGTATTTAACTTCATATATCTAATTCAGAAAGTACAGCTTGTAATTACAAAATAATTATCTGGTGTTCAAATTTATTTATTGCTAATTCATCGAAAACTTGGTCCAAGAATCCTTCACCGTATTTATTCAAGAAGTATATAAAATTTATCTCTCTTTCCTGCAAAGTTGAGTGAGGATATGTAATATTTATTATTTTATCTATTTGCCGCAATGTGGTTTCATGTTTTCTCTTTTGGGCTTCAATCGATTTTAATTTGAATTCGTTTAAATACTGAGATACCTTTTGTTTGTATTTTGAACTTGCATCGCTCAGAGTTTTGTCAAAGTCAAATAGTTTCTCTTTCAAGTGATCAAATGCTGTTTCTATTGTATTAGATGTCTCTGTAAAAATATCATCAAGTGTTGTTTCAGAGATTGAGTTGATTACTTTTTGCTTAAGTTCTTCCGGGTTACGAAAGACATCTTGGATATTCAAAACATATTTTTCCAAAAGCGAGGTAATGTTTTTTTCAAGAATTGTAACTGAAGAACGAGGATAAATGAACGGTGCTTCTACATTGAAAAATTCATAAAGCGGCATTACTTGTGCAAAATAAGCTATCTCACTTGGTCCACCGACGTAAAAAGCAGTCGATAAAATGTAATCCTGACAAATGGGGCGAAGCAATACGTTAGGACTGAAATTTTCAGGCTCTTTTTCTATCGTTTCAGATAATTCATCATAAGTGAATTTTTTCCTTTTTCTCTTCAATCGGAAATCATTCTCAACCGGTTCTATCAAATATCTACCGTCCTCATTACTGTAAAATAAATTTACCGCCTGCACCTTTACCTGAGCATGAAAAGTTTCTTCAAGTTTGGCGCTAATATTTACTATTTTCTCAGCGTGCTGGCGGAAGTCCGTAATTTCCTTTTTGAAAATTGGTTTTAATAGATTTTTTATTTTTATATCTTGAGGATCAAAAAGTATTAGCCCGTATTTATCAAAAAGCCAAAACATTAATTCTTTAAAGGATTGTTTGAAAGACTTCCCGGTAGAGTAAAATGTCTTTAGTCTCTCTAACAAAGGTTGGGTAAATTCTGTATTCCGGAGATTCCCGGTAAGCTCTTCTAAAAAAGTATTAATTGTATCCTTGAAAATTTGGTTCCCCACACTACCATTATTTTCGTCTTCTGCTATTCCTTCTATCCCTAAATTATAAGAAATCTTTTTAATTTCATTTGAATCATTTACCAAGCTTATCGACCTTACTTCTTCAATGTCATGGTCATCTCCTTCAAGCCAAAATACAGGGACAAAATGGAAATCATCGTAACGATCCGAAAGAAAATTACTTAGTTTTATGGCTGTGATTATTTTATAGAAAGTATAAAGAGGTCCGCCTAAAATTCCTAATTGTTGTCCAGTAACAATAGTTAAAGTTTTTTTATCAGAAAGCAACGAGATGTTTTTTTGCGTTTTTGTCGAAGGGTTTAGTCCTTTGTATTGTCCTGTCAGGATGTTAGGCAAATCGATTTTAAAATCTTTCTGTTGATCAGATATATTTTTGAATTTTGTTAAATATTCATCTTTGTTGTGAAAGTTGGTCTGGTAAAAATCTTTAACGTTCTCAAATTCATAAAGATAGTCTAAAAATAGGTTTTGGCTTCCGGGAATATCACCAAAGTTAATAAACATTATTTCTCCAAAATTTTATATTCTTTTTAACAAACTAAGTAAAAGTTTTTTTGATAACAAATGCAAATGTAGTTAAAAATGAATATTTGAATGTATAATTATTAGTAATTCTTATCACATATTCTTCCGCCCCCTTCAATTTTTTCAATGGCGAGACAGGGAAGAGTTATAAGATTCCGCATCAATACCCAAAATAACACGGATTATTGATAACTGGAAAAGAAATCTATTTCGTATATTATAAAATTAAATATTAATTATTTTAACTTGACTAAATTCCGCAACAATCTTAATTAACAATGAAAAGAAAAATTACTTTATTTATTTTTTTCCTACTTTGCCAGGTGAACATTGCCCAAACTAAAGATTCAACTAATTACCATTTTATATTTTTGCCGGCAGGATTAAACTTTATGCCGCTAAAAGCTGGTATAGATGAACCAAGAATGGGTTTGTTGTATTACACAGGTGACAAAAATATGAAAGTCGATATCGGGAATTCCGTAGATGTCTTTGCTTTTGATTTTCCTAAATCGTTAAGCCGGATAACTATAGGCGCCGACTTTATGGCTTATGCTCTTGTTACTTCTTACCTCCAATACAGATTACAAATAGATGCCATTGATGGATTCTTTGGCGGTAATATTGTCTATTCTAAAAAACATCCCGGAGGAAGATTTGTTACACGATTTCGTTATCTCCACAGCAGCGGTCATTTGGTTGACGGTCACTGGAATAGCGAAACGGAAAGTTGGCTTAATAACCAACTACCTACTGCATACGGGAATAATTATGCCGATATTCTTTTAGCCGAAGAAAATGTTTTGCCATTTGGAGATATTAGATATTATGGCGGTTTCACAATGTCTACTGGCAAAAATACCGGGTATAAGTATTTGAAGAAATATTTATACAAGGCAGGTTTTGAATTATCGTATAAAAATCTTTTGGGGAAGATACTTAACAGGGATGAGAATCTTTTTGTCGCTGTCAATTTAGACGTTAAAGGAATTCCGAAATATGTGGTCAACCAAAACTATATGGCAGGTATTAAATTTGGGAATTGGAATAATAAAGGAATAGTGTTTTATTTTTCTTATTATAATGGAGGTGATGTTTTTAGCCAATATTTTACACAAAGGGTGTCCCGTATCGGCTTCGGCTTTATGTTTGATTTTATTTAGATCACAACTGAAATTTTTTCTTAATGGACTCAATAATAAGTTCTGTCAAAAATTATTATGATAAAAGAAGACTTAAAAAGTCAGCTTTCCTTGTAATTGTCAAATTGCTGATTGCAATCGGTTTAATTTCATATATGGTTTATCATGTTAACCTAAAGGAGATTGCTACAGCATTCGCGAAAGCAGATTATAGATTTATAATTCTAGCATTACTGCTTACTCTTGTAAATATTTCACTTCAATATTTCAAATGGGAGCTTACTTGTAATGCAATTCTTAAAGAATATAACAAGAAAAAGATTTTCTATTCTTTATTCTATGGATTTGCTGCAGGTCCTTTTACCCCAGCCCGTATAGGTGAATATTTTGGGCGGGCCCTGGAATTTAAAGATAGACCAATGATTCAAGTTACGGTTGCAACCCTTGTCGATAAATTTTTCCTTCTTATCATGATAGCCTTTTTTGGTTCAATTGGCAGTATATTATTTCTTAAAGATTATTATCATGTAAACTCTTATATAATTTTCTCATTATTCGTATTAATATTCGTTTTGTCCTACTTCCTAATTATGCTAATAATAAATCCAAAGCTATGGCACAACTTTTTGACCAACCGGATGAGAAACTCTAAAAGATTTCATAAATTTTATTCGGAGGTTCTTCTCCTAAAAGAATTAGATGGAAAGTTTTTGACTAAAATATCTTTGATTTCTTTTCTTTTTTATTCTTGTTTTGTCATCCAATTTGCTGTCCTCGCCGTCGGATTTTCACAGCACGGAAGTTTCGTCAATTTTATCTGGGCTGGAAATATGGTAATGTTTGCTAAGACAATTATCCCGCAAATTTCATTTGGCGATTTGGGTGTTAGGGAGGGGGCTTCTATCTTTTTTTTAACCAAAATGGGGCAAACGAGTTCTGTCGGTTTCGACTCGGGAATTTCTTTATTCGGTATAAATGTTTTGCTGCCAGCTTTAATAGGTTTGATTTTGCTAATCAAAAAAAACAATGCTTAACATATTATTGGGATTAATATTCCTTCTCCTTTTAATGTACTATTCATTTTTTTTGTTAGAAATATTATCCGGTCTGGATAAATTAACTTTGACAAAAGGCATATCAATCCCGGAAGAATTTATTTCCATAATTATACCTTTCAGAAATGAATCTGAAAATATTCTCGGAAGTTTGAGAAGCCTGGAAAGTCAAAATTATCCAAAAGGAAAATATGAAGTCATTTATGTCAATGATTCTTCTGATGATGATTCGCTTCAGAAAATATTATCAGCACAAAAGTCTTCAAACATTAAAGTAATTTCTGTCCCTGATGACTTTTCGACTTATGCCCATAAAAAAAGAGCAATAAGATTCGGCATTTCTAATTCAACCGGCAGTATTATCATTACTACCGATTCCGATTGTGTACACAATAAGAAGTGGATACAACAAATGGTTTCTTGTTTTGATAAGGAAACAGGTTTTGTATCTGGCCCGGTAGAATTTATTGAAGAGAAAACTCTCTTTGAAAAATTGCAAAAGCTTGAATTCTCCGGATTGGTTTTAACCGGCGCGGGTTTGATTGGAATTAACAAGCCTGTAATTTGCAATGCTGCTAATATCGCCTATAGAAAGAATGCCTATGAAACGGTAAATGGATTTAATGACCAACTAAATCTTTCTTCCGGTGACGATGAGTTATTAATGCAAAAAATTTGGTCCAGCGGCAAATACAGGATTAAATTTTGTTGGAACCGGGAAGCAATTGTTTTAACAAAAGGCAATGATTCACTTCAAAAATTTTATCATCAGCGAAAACGATGGGCGAGTAAAGGTCTATTTTATGCCAACAAATTTTTAATAATTAAATTGATTTTAATATTTCTGTTTTATCTAGGTCTAATCACACAAATATTTCTCTCCGTCATTCTATCACCAATTTTTCTTGTTTCCTTCATTATTAGTTTTCTTATCAAAATATCTTTTGAATATCTTATCCTCAAAAAGGGATTGAACTTTATCTTCTCAAAAAAGGTATTAAGATACCTTCCATTAGCGGAATTATTTCAGATCCCTTATATAATTATTGCTGGTATAGCCGGTACCTTCGGAAACTATATCTGGAAGGATCGCCGAATAAAAAGATAATGTCCATTTTCCGCCTAGAAACGTGTCTATATTTCGGTTCAGATTGTTCATTTTATTATACAAAATATCTTTCTTATTCTTCATAAATCATTTAAAATCAATTGTTTTTAATGGCACAACTGTTGAGTATTCTAATTCAGTCATTCAATGAGGTGTGAAATGAAAAAGTTAGTAATTGCGTCGATTTTTATAATAATTGGATTATCAACTCCACTAAAAGCTGATGCCGGTTTTTTATCCGGCGGAGAGTTTGGATTTTTTTACTCTTCTCTTTCTCCATACGGAAGCTGGATTCAGATAAACGGCGGAGTAAATGTATGGCACCCGGAAAATGTAGGTTATGGTTGGTCTCCTTATTATTATGGTCATTGGGTTTGGACAAACGATGGCTGGTATTGGGATTCTGATGAACCTTTCGGTAATATTGTTTATCATTATGGCAGATGGTATAATGATGAAACTTATGGTTGGATTTGGGTTCCCGATTATCAGTGGGCACCCGCTTGGGTTGAATGGAGATACGATAACGATTATATCGGTTGGGCACCGCTTCCTCCTTATGCCTCTTTTTCAGTTGATTTCGGCATTAGATTTACGGCTTCCTATTATATGCCTTATCAATATTATTCTTTCGTTAGTTACAGGTATATGTGTAACCCACATGTTTATAATTATTATCTCGATAATAATTTTAAGTATAGAATTTATTCGGCTACTAAATATAGAACCAATTATGGTTTTTCAGATGGCAGGGTAATCAATCGCGGAGTTGACGTTGATTATGTTAGACAAAGAAGTGGCGAAAGAATAGTTGAAAGTAGGATCCAAGGTGTTTCTAATCCTCGTAATTTAGCAACCGGCAGGAACTCAAACTCTACAGTCAGAGCTTTGATTTTGCAAAAAGATCAAATTGATAGAAGCACAGGTAGAAGTTTTCGGATTCAAAAAACAAATAGAGCAACTTCTCTTGATGTGTCAAGAATGGCAGTCGGTAATCGAGGTCAAATTAACAGAAATCCAAGTATTGAGAATCGCAATGGTTCAAATTTCAATCAAAATGATAGAGTAAATAGCTGGAATAATAATAGAATTCAGGAAAACAGTAATAATAGACAGTATAATTATTCTAATCCCAATAGGAATAATGTTGATCGACAGACGCCTCAAAATATTAGACCAAGAAATAATGCCGGCTATTTTAATAACCAGAACAGAAATGAGTCAAAACCACAATCTATTGAAAAACGTCAGCAAATAAGAAGAGATGCCCCTCAAAGGAATTCTCCTCAAATTCAAAGAGGCAACGCCGGTAGAAATGAAGGTAATCGAGGCAGTAACAACAGAGGTAATTCAGATAACCAAAGGCATAGATAATTTTTCTATCTCTCTCCTTAAACGGCGCCGGATTTTAATTTGACGCCGTTTTTTTTATTTCTTCTTTTGGAAGAAATTAGAAATCTCTTCGGCAATAAACTCAATTTTATCTTGTGATAAACCGGGCCAGCTTGGCATATTAATGCCGTGCCATCCGAGATATTCAGCCACAGGCAGTTTTTGGAATTTATGAGAGAACATCGGCATAGTATGTAC
>JAKBMG010000016.1 GCA_021831685.1 Bacteroidota bacterium
TCTCTGCTGATATAAAATCATCAAATACATTCTGTTTATTACCGAGCATACCAGCCTTATGCCAAGCTTCGCCATACTCCCCGCCGCCGCGAATATTAGGGATTGCAAGCACTCCGCCATTCTCAAGAAAAATTAATCGTGTAATACTGAACGCCGGATTTATACTGATATCAAAACCGCCGTATGCATAAAGAAAAGCAGGATTGTTTCCGTTTCTCTTTAATCCTTTTTTATAAACAATAAACATAGGAACCTTAGTTCCGTCTTTGCTATTGTAAAATACTTGCTTCGTTATATAATTATCAAAGTTGAAATTGATTTCTGGTTTACGGAAAATGGTAGAAGTATTATCTTTTACATTTAGTTCATAAATTGTCGGGGGAAAAGTGAATGATGTAAAATCATAAAAAGCAATATTATCATTTCTCTTTCCATTTAAACTTTCAATTGTGCCAAGTGCAGGTAATTTTATTTCCTCTTCATTATTGCCTGAAAGGTTATACATAAACATCCTATTGCTGGCGTCTTTCATATAGATTGCAATTAACTTTCCGCCGATAACGGAAACAGACTGAAGCACATCATTCTTTTCGGGAATAATAGTTTGCCAGTTTGTTTCACCTGGATTTTCAGGATCAATAAGGACTAACCGGTACTTAGGAGCATTTTTATCAGTTAGAACTAATAGCTTATCGCCAATATTATCAACAACACTGTAATTATGATCATAATTATCAATAACTTTTAACACCGGTGAACCAGACTTCTCTAGGTCTTGAACATAAAGCGCATTATTGCTTGTTCCTGTCGAAAGATAAAGGATTAAAAATCTCTCGTCCTCAGTCGTCTGAGCACCTACCGTTAACTTAGGTTGAGACAGATTCTCATATATCAGGCTGTCGCTTGACTGTTCTGTTCCAAGTTTATGGTAATATACTTTATGATATTCATTTTTAGATGTTAATTCCTCACCCTTTGCCGGTGTAGGATAACGGCTATAAAAGAAACCGTCCTTAAACCAGGCAATACCGGAAAACTTTATCCATTTAAGATCATCACTTAAGACTTTTTTTGTCGCAACATCCATAACGTGAAATTCATTCCAGTCAGAGCCGCCGGAAGCAGTACCATAAGCAAAATATTTTCCGTCTTTTGAAGGAGCATATGCAGAAAGCGAAACAGTTCCATCCTTTGAAAGTTTATTTGGGTCTAAGAAAACTTCCGGTTTCGCATTAAGCCCGTCTTGGATATAAAGCACAGCTTGATTTTGAAGTCCGTCATTCTTAAAAAAGAAATAATCCTTACCCGCCTTGAACGGTGCAGAATATTTCGGATAGTTCCATAGTTTTTCAAGTCTTGCCTTAATTTTTTCCCTGTAAGGAATCTTATCAAGATAGCTAAAAGTAACTTTGTTTTCTTCCTTGACCCATTCTTTAACAGCTGAAACAGTGTCGTCTTCAAGCCAGCGATATGGATCGGGAACAATAGTACCAAAGTAATTATCTTTAACATCGTCTTTTTTGGTGAGGGGATATTTTAATTTTGTCTGAGGAATAATTACAGTAGAAATGAAAAGTGATAACATAATAGCAACCGTTAGATTTGTTTTCATAATCAACCTAAAATGAATTTATAATTTTATAATATAATAATAACAATAAGAGCCGATTAACAGCAAGAATTTTTTTGTAGTTTGTGCTTAAATTGAATCCTGGTTTAATTTGTTTAATATCAATGCTCTTCCTAATGAAATATATCAATATTTTATTATTTTGCACTTGAGACATTAAGATTCCCTGTAACTTTTATTTTTGTTAACAATTAACATTTACAAAATAGTATCCTCGTTATTTTTTTTACTAATATTTATTCTAAACAGTTATGATTGTCGTAGATTCAGAAATTACACTAATGGATTTAGAAATGTCAAGTTCGGATGCATTGTACAGATTGATTGATACAAACCGCGGTTATCTCGGTGAGTGGTTAAGCTGGGTAGAATGTACAATGAGTGTTATGGATACTATCAACTACATTTTTGCAATGTCCGAGCATGATATGTATTCCAGCCGGTATGTTATGGAAATATGGTATAATAATTTGTTAGCAGGGCTGATCGATGTACATAACGGAGATCGTCTAAACAAGAAGGCTGAGATAGGTTATTGGCTTGGTGAACAGTTTCAGGGAAAAGGAGTGATGACCAGGTCATGCAAGGCACTTATAAATTATGCTTTTTATGATGCAGGTTTAAACAGAATTACCATTAAATGTGCCGAAGGAAATAAAAAGAGTCAGGCAATTCCACAAAAATTGAACTTTTCTTTTGAGGGAATTGAAAAAGAAGGACAGTACTTATACAACAAATATGTTGATCTTTTTGTGTATTCAATGCTAAAGAAAGAGTGGAGTAAGTAAACTTATATGAATAAAAAGAAACGGCCATCGTGGGATGAATATTTTTTGAAGCTTGCCATGCTTGCCTCTGAGAGATCAACCTGCCCGCGAATGCATTGCGGCTGTGTATTTGTAAGAGATAAATTTGTGTTGGCAACAGGTTATAACGGCTCCTTGCCAGGGCATCCGCATTGCGAGGATATTGGTTGTTTAGTTGTAGATAACCACTGCGTAAGAACAAATCATGCGGAGATGAATGCACTTACTCAGGCGGCAATTCACGGAGTGACCTTAAAAGGCGCTACAGCATACATTACAAACATGTCCTGCACAACCTGCGCAAAAGCCTTGATAGCTGCGGGTATAGTTCGTGTTGTTGTTTTTTCGGATTTTCATGACACGCTTGCAACACAATTTTATACCACCTCCGGAGTAGAGATAGTAAAGACAGAAATGCCTGAAAAAATGATCAACTATGAAATTGAAAAATATTCATCGGCAAAAAAGACAAAAAAATCTAAATAGTTTGATATCAGTAAATTAATGAAAAAAAAACTCCTCCAATTTTGGGAACCACTCTTTGCTGTTATCTTATGGGGAAATTCTTTCATTGCAACTAAGCTTGCATTACGGGAACTAAACCCACAAACAATAATTCTTCTTCGTCTTATATTTGGAATCGCCTTACTCGTAGTATTTGCAATTTACACCAAAAAAGATTTTACCCTAAACCTAAAAAACCATGGAGCAATTTTTATTTTAGCGCTTATTGCGGTTTTTCATCTTTGGATTCAAGTTACGGGTTTGGAATATACTTCGGCGGCAAGCACGGGCTGGATAGTTGGAGTCACACCGGTATTTATGGCAATCCTAAGCACAATATTTTTTAAGGAAAAACTTAGCAAAACGAAAATTATCGGAATAATTGTAGCATTTTCAGGATTATTACTTCTTGTAAGCAGAAGCAATATGTCAAATATTAAATTTATTGAACAGAAAGGAGATTTACTGGTACTTGCAAGTGCATTTACTTGGAGCGTTTATTCACTGGTAAATAAGAAGATTAGTCTAAAATATCCGCCAATGATGACAATCCTTTTTTTATTCATAATGATGGCAGTAATTATTTCGCCATTTACGGTAACTCGGCAATCAATAAATGCAGTAATTCATCTTTCTTTAATAGGATGGGTTTCTATCTTATTTCTTGGAATTTTCTGTTCAGGTATTGCTTATGTCCTGTGGGCAAAATCATTAAAGGAACTTGAAGCAACAAAAGTAGGGTCTTTTTTATATCTCGAACCCTTCGTTACGGTTTTTTCGGCATGGATTATTTTAAGCGAGACCATAACTGTTACAATAATTCTGAGCGGATTGATAATTACAGCCGGAGTAATTTTAGTAAACAGAAAATAAAAATCTTTCTCTAAGCTTACAAGTAAATCTAATAACCTCTCTGAAGAACCTTATCAAGGTCTGACTTTATCATTAGCTTCACCAATTCGTCAAATTTGGTTTTGGCTTTCCAGCCGAGAATCTTTTCTGCTTTTGCGGGGTTTCCGATAAGTAACTCCACCTCCGTCGGGCGGTAATAATTTGGATCAATAACCACAACAGTTTTGCCTGGTTTTAAGATGTCGCTAAAATTAAATTTATATTTAGATGGGTTATCGCCATAACCAATTAAATTTTTTGCTTTTTCCATATCAATCTTTTTAATCAACCCCTTTTCATTTTCTTCTTTACCGGACCACTCAATCTCAATTCCGACCTCTTTAAATGTGAGCTCGGTAAATTCACGAACTGTGTGCGTTTCGCCGGTAGCAAGAACAAAATCTTCAGCAGTTTCTTGCTGAAGGATTTTCCACATTCCTTCGCAAAACTCAGGTGCAAAGCCCCAATCCCGTTTTGCATCCATATTTCCCAGCGCGACAGTAGATTGAAGACCAGCTACGATTTTCGAAGCGGCACGTGTAATTTTTCTAGTGACAAAAGTTTCGCCGCGTCTCGGAGATTCGTGATTAAACAAAATCCCGTTACACGCAAAAATATTATATGCCTCACGATAGTTCACAATTATCCAGTATCCATATAATTTTGCAACGCCATAAGGCGAACGGGGGTAGAACGGAGTTGTTTCCGATTGCGGAACTTCCTGTACTTTTCCGAAAAGTTCGCTTGTAGAAGCTTGATAAAATTTTACCTGCTTTAAACCGACTTCTCTTATCGCATCTAAAAATCTTAACGTTCCCAGGGCGTCAACCTGCCCCGTATAATCAGGTACTTCAAAAGATACTTTAACATGGCTTTGTGCTGCAAGATTATAAATTTCGTCCGGCTCAATTTTTTCAAGTAGACGATTAAGATTGCTTGTGTCTACAAGATCGCCGTAATGAAGGAACATTTTTTTATTAAGAATTTCTTTGTCGGAATAAAGATGTTCAAGCCTTCCTGTGTTAAAGGAACTGCTCCTTCTAATTATGCCGTGAACTTCATATCCTTTTTCGATAAGAATTTCTGTTAAATAACTTCCATCTTGTCCTGTAATACCGGTAATTAATGCTCGCTTCATTCAAATCTCCAATTAAAGATTAAATTGCTTTTAAAAATCTAATAACATTTATAGCAAATTTAAATAATCTATTGCTCAAATCCCTATCCGGGGTTTCCACCATTTACTCGCAAGAGATTATTTTTGAGATTTCTATTGTAATAAAGATAATCTTTTTTTAAGTTAAAATGTAAAAGAAAAAGTGCCAATGTAAAAATGGAGAAGACCTTGAATGATCTGATATTGACGTTGCAGTTGTCTCGGATGATTTTTGCGGCTACCGGCTTGAAGACAATAAACGCTTGATACCGCTGGCTATTAAAGTGGAGCGAAGAATTGAAACGTATCCATTTACTACAAAGGACTTTGAAAACTCTCCTTTCGTTCTTGATGAAATAAAGAACAAAGGGCTGAGGATGAATATATAACTGACATAATTATGAATACACAATTTGCCAGCTCAAACGCATTTGAGTTCTGGCAGAATGAATCTGAAGATTTATACCAGGATTATTTGCCGGCAAAATAAAGTAAGGAGTCAAGTTGGTAATTTCTAATCCTTTCCCTATTGAAGTGGTTGAACAAAAAATATTTATCATTCGCAGCCAAAAGGTAATGCTTAGTATTCACCTTGCTGAACTTTATGGTGTCGGACATAAAGTATTAATGCAATCGATAAAACGGAACTTAGAACGTTTTCCTGAAGACTTTATGTTTCAGTTCAATCATCAGGAATGGACCAACTTGAAGTCACAAATTGTGACTTCAAGTTGGGGAGGCGTTCGCAAACTTCCTTATGCCTTTACCGAGCAAGGTATAGCTATGCTTTCATCTGTCCTGAAAAGCCAAAGTGCAGTGCAAGTTAACATCCAAATTATGAGAGCTTTTGTTAAACTTAGAGAAATTCTGTCCACACATAAAGAACTTGCCCAAAAATTGAAAGAACTCGAATTGAAGTTTGAATCTCATGATGAACAAATTATGGCAATATTCGAAGCTATAAACCAACTAATTACTCCACCTGAAAAACCTAAACCGCAAATTGGTTTTCGGGTTAAAGAACTAAAAGTTAAATATTTTGAAAGGAGCTAAACAATAAACTAAACTTTTAACATAATTTTTTAACGCAGCTATTGCGTTGTTCTGAGTCGAAAACTGGTAATTTTAAGCAATCAAGAACAAGCCTAGAAAGCTGCGTCCAGAAATGGACGCGCTTTCTTATGTCTTTGATTGTGGGCATACCAGTGCCTCGGCTCAGGATGTAACGGAAGTTGCGTCCTTTTTTTGTTTTAAACTCGGTATCATTTTTTTCGTTAGAAAGTTAGTTACTTATTGCAAATTTGTAAAAAAACAATTAGGCATTTTGGTTAACGGCAGCGAACCAATGCTTAACTTTAATCTAAAAATCGTTGCCAAACTAAAGTTAGGAGTAATTATGAAAACATATTATTTGTTATTTGCAGTGTTCATTGCTTTGTCCGGATTTGCCTCTGCCCAGTTTCAAAACGAAAGCCTTTCCATTTCACAAGCTGATATCAGTAAGGCATATGGCGATAACGTCATTTCCTTAGATAATCAATTCAATAAAACCTTATTGATTGAAAAACTGGATCCGGGTCATGCTATGCTTATGTCGGCAGTATGGCCTGGTTTGGGACAATTTTATAATGGTCCGACTGAAACCACAAAAGGTACGATTATGGCTATAGGGCAGGGCGGATTGTTTATTTTAATGATCGTCGGTGCTCTTAATCCCAGTGAGCCAACTGTCAGTAATACCTATTCAAGCATTAACGTCAATGTAGCGAGCGCCATTAATCCCTTACTATGGGTCGGACTCATCGGTATGCTTGGAAATTCCATTTACAGTATCATCGATGCGGGCAATCGGGCCAAAGAGCTTAATGCCGAAGAAGGTTTTTCTTTTCAAATTAATATGTTTAATAATTTACCACATTTAATCGGGACAAATATTTCTAATAAGTTCAGTGCAAATTTATCGTTTAAGATTAATCTTTAAAAATAACTTCACACTGCGCTACATTGCCAGCCGGTTATACGAAACGTTAGGCATTTTGGTTTAATGGCAATGTGCCAGTGTCTGACTTTAATTTATAAAAACATTGCCAAATTAAATTTAGGAGTCATTATGAAAACTCTATTTAAAATTTTCTTCCTCTTTTCCTTCGCATTTTTTCTCGCTTCATGTGCATCATCCACCGAAAGCCTTCAAAGGGCAACAGCCCAACAGATTGGAAATACAAGGTTGCAAGATGTTACAATTTATAATGTAAAAAGAGGCGTTTCCACAGTTTCTTGGTACGCAAAAACACCAAATGGTTGTTATGAATGCGATGCTGATGATATGGTTCGTCAAGTTAATTGTGTAAAAGTTGGTTGCGACAGTTTAAAAATGACCGGGCCAGAAAAATAATTTTTTTATTATCAGTAGGGGGAATAGAATAATTTTATTCCCCCATTTTATAAAGGAGTTAAGTATGGAATATTTGATACTTTTTTCGCCATTTATAATTGGAATTATTATTGCGTTATTAAATAATCAAGTAGTTGATAATAATGTTGATAAATTTCAAAATTGGTTGTCCTACCGTAAACAAAAAATTACACCTTCCAGCGGCAAACTCAACAGATTTTTAACTCGTCCTTTTCCGTGGATAGCACTAAAGATAAAAGAATGGACAAATAATATTAATCATTCTGGAATTAAGTCTGGTTAGAATCACATTATATATTTATCTTGGTGCAATATTCTTATACCTCTTTATTACATTCGCAATTTTAATTGCCATCTTTATAATGATAGGGATTGCAATTTGGATTTATGACAAATTAACTTCGGATAGTTCAACTCAGCCAAGTACAGCTAAGCCGAATAGAGTTTTGCGTAACCGAGATGAAAATGTAATTGACTACGCTGGACTAAAAGGGAAGAAAATTTATTCGGGGACAAATTGGTTTAATGAAGAAAAAATTGGTAGGATAGATGAGTATGGGAATATTATTAAAGGAACAAGTTTTTTTAATGAAGAAAAAGCGGGCAGAATAGATGAAAACGGTAATATTTATAAAGGAACTAATTGGCTCAACGAAGAAAAACAAGGTAGGTCTGCTGAGTGAACTAATTCTATTTTGTACAATGCCTAACGTTCTTCAAACCGAATACCTTTCCAAGCGATCGATTACTGATTGGTAAGCTAATTAGGTGCCTGTTTTAAATGCAATTAGCAGGTTGCTTGAATTTAATATGTATAAGCATGGACAAATTAAATTTAGGAGTATTTATGAAAATATTTAGTGTTACAATTTTCGCAATAGTTTATACTCTCTTAATTACACAATATTCATTTGCACAGTGGGTACAAACTAATGGACTTTATGGTGATGTTATAAATTGTCTTGCCTCAAGTGGTACAAATATCTTTGCAGGAACTGACGTTAATGGCGTTTATCTTTCTACAAATAATGGGGAGAACTGGGCTAAAGTTAATTTTGGCCTTTCGGATTCTACTATTAATGCATTTGCTGTAGTAGGAGAGAGAATTTTTATAGGTACTGGTGGGGGTGGGGATAGTGGTGGAGTCTTTTTTTCTACAAATAGCGGCACAAGTTGGAGTTTATTAAATAATGGTTTGCCAAATAACGTTTATATTACTTCGTTAGCCGTTAGCGGCACTAATATATTTGCAGGGACTTTGATGGGGGGAGTTTATCTTTCCACTAATAACGGAAAAAACTGGTCACAAGTTAATAATGGATTACCAACAAATTCTTGGATTCTTTCTCTTGTCGCAAATGATACTATGATTTTTGCTGGCACTCAAGTTGGAGTCTTCCTTTCTACTAACAACGGTACAAATTGGACACAAGTAAATAACGGATTAACAAATTCTTATGTTAATTCTCTTGCCCTAAGTGGAAAAAATATATTCGCAGGAACTAGTGGTGATGGAGTTTATCTTTCACAAAATAACGGAATAAGTTGGTTACAAGTTAATAATGGCTTACCAAATAATTCTTGGATTTTTTCTTTTGCTGTGAGTGGTACAAATATTTTTATTGGAACGTATGATGCGACAACTAATAATCATAAAGTTTATCTTTCCACTAATAATGGAGCAATGTGGTCCCAAGTTAATAATGGATTACCAACAAATATTAATGTTAATTCACTTGATATAATTGGGCCCAATATTTTTGTGGGTACTGCTGGTAATGGTGTTTGGCGGTGTCCGTTGTCTGAAATAATAACCGCTATTGAAGATAAACAAAATAATTTCCCAATAAGTTTTTCCCTGCAGCAAAACTATCCCAACCCATTCAATCCAACAACAACTATAAACTACTCCGTTCCTAAAACCAGTTTTGTTACACTAAAAGTTTATGATGTTTTGGGAAAAGAAATAACGACTCTAGTCAACCATGAAACGCGTTCTGGAAATTATAGTGTTGAATTCAATGCTAGCAAATTTATAAGCGGAGTCTATTATTACAGAATGCAAGCGGGCAGTTTTGTAGAAACTAAAAAATTAATTGTGCTAAAATAATTCCTAACCAGCTTTTCCACCCGCCCGCCCGACAATGCCGGGTAGACTGTTTTTCATTGCGGCATTTTTCAAATATTCGGGTTTGGTGAAGTAGATAAGCATAGCAATTAACTTTGTTCTATTAAATAAAATTGTTAATAATTATTGGCATTGCTTTTTAATCGGCATTCTTGTTCTGGGCGGACGGGTGAAAAGCCACGCCGTTAGTGTGCTTAGTCGGTTTATCTTATCTTGGAATTGAATTAAATTAAAGGAAGAATAATTCATTGATGAGGTATTAGCAAATGGAAAACAAAGTATTTTATAATAAGTTCGAATCTCTCCCAATAGAAGCAGAGAAACAAGTATTGGCATTTATATATTTCCTACAAAAAAGGTATGAATCAAAAAGTAAAAAACCTCGTGAACGGGGATCTATTATTAATAAAAAATTTGTGGGGCTTTGGGAAAATCGAGAAGATTTAAAAGACAGCTCTTTATGGATAAAAAATTTACGAAGAAAAGAGTGGGGAGAAATTGGCGAATAGGTAAGTGAAGTCAACAAAAAGAAGACAAGAACTATCAGAGAGATGAGATATGGCGGAATACGGTGAATGGAATCGCAAAGGGGCAACCCTTAGCGACGTAACAGCCAAGAAGGAATATGGAGTGAGCCAGGCCTTTATTGTGAAGGGCATCCGTGATGGCAAACTTGAATACCGGGACGGAGTGATATGGGGCAATCCATATCTTAGGGTCTTAAGGAGTCAGCTCGAGCAGTACATCGCTGAAGAGCTTGGCGCGGATTGTTTATCGAACGGAAAGAACCAGACAGAGTTGCGCAAGATCAAGAAAGAAATAGCCGACCTGAAAAAGAGACTGGACGAGCTTCAGGCTCGTAGGACCGAAATCGAGAATGCCACAAGGAAGTCTCCGACCGAACCAGCGGGTGCAAGCAACGATGCCAAAACGCGCCGCGCCTGACCCGAAGCGTTATGTGCGAATAAATATTCTTGGAAATATAATTAACAAGTTCGGTATTGTAATTTGTGGCTACGCCTTAGCCACACGCTGTTAATTTTTACTTTTGACTTGAAAGAAACCAAGCGTAAGTTTTTTCAATCCCTTCTTTTAGAGAAGTTTGATGATTCCATCCGAGTTTGTGGATCCTTGAAACGTCCATCAACTTACGCGGTGTGCCGTCGGGTTTAGAACTATCATATTCAATTTTTCCGTTGAAGCCTACAACGTCGGAAATTAATCCGGCTAATTCATTTATTGACAAATCTTCACCGGTGCCAATATTTATTTGAGAAATTCCGTTTTCATATAAATCATTGGCTTCAACATTTTCAAGAAGATAGCGGATTGCTTCCGCTAAATCTTCAACATAAAGAAATTCTCTTTTGGGTTTACCAGTTCCCCAAAGAGTAACGGTATTATTTATGTCTTTTTGATTTTTTGCAACGTGAAATTTTCTAATCAGTGCGGGAAGAACATGAGAGGTTTCAAGGTCAAAATTATCATATGGTCCAAAAAGGTTTGTCGGCATAGCCGAATAAAAATTAACGCCATATTGGCGATAAAAACTTTCGCACAATTTAATGCCTGCTATTTTTGCAATGGCATAAGGTTCATTCGTAAATTCAAGATAATCGGATAAAAGATATTCTTCCTTCAATGGCTGTGGGGCAAGCTTTGGATAGATGCACGAGCTTCCAAGAAAAATTAATTTCTCTGTTCCGCTTTTGTAAGCTGCATTTATAATATTTGCTTCGATCATCAAATTATTATAAATAAAATCTGCACGATAAATATTATTAGCCCAAATTCCGCCTACTTTTGCAGCGGCTATTATGACACACTCAGGTTTTTCTTTTGAAAAAAAATTATCGACCTCATTTTGTTTAATCAAATCTAATTCTACCTGCGAACGAGTAATTAAATGATTATAACCATTGTGTTCAAGATTTCTTTTTATTGCCGAACCAACCATTCCGCGATGACCGGCAAGGAAAATTTTCTTATGAATAAATTTTTCTGTTGATTTCACTAACATTCCCGAATAATGTTAAAATTGATTTTGAGTAAATTCTTTGATCGTTCTTACAACAAATTCTATCTGATTTTTAGACAGTTCAGGATAGATTGGCAGCGCAATTGAAGTATCGGCTGACATTTCTGACAGTGGAAAATCGCCTCGCTTATATCCTAAATTTGCAAAACATTCCTGCATATGAAAAGGAACAGGATAATAAATTTCTGTACTGATTTCATTCTTCGCTAAAAATTGACGCAGTTCATCACGTTTTTCAACCCGTATAATATATTGATTGTATATATGGAAATTTTTTATTGCGTCTGATTTATAAATTGCCTTCGGTAAAAGAACTTTATTCTTTTCATTGAAATAAATCTTTCCCGTTTCTTCAGCTAATCCGGCGGCGATGAATGACTTATTGTAATCTTCGGCGTTTTCTCTTCTTTTTTGTGACCAGCCATCAAGAAACGGAAGTTTAACTTTAAGAACTGCGGCTTGAATTGCATCTAACCTAAAATTTCCTCCGATAATTTTATGATAATATTTAGGCTCCCCGCCGTGAACACGTAAAATTTTTAATCTTTCAGCAAGTTTGTCATCATTTGAAATAACCAATCCGCCGTCGCCGTATCCACCTAAATTTTTACTTGGAAAAAATGAAAAACAACCAATGTCGCCGATAGTTCCTACGTGTCTTCCGTCTTTATATTGAACCCCGATAGCTTGCGCACCGTCTTCAATAACTTTTAGACCGTTCTCTTTTGCAATTCTAATTATCTCATCCATCTCACAACTTTGTCCGTAAAGATGGACAGGGATAACCGCCTTTGTCTTTACCGTAATTTTTTTTTCAAATTCCTTAGGATCTATATTAAATGTAACTGGGTTAATATCAACAAAAACCGGCGTAGCATTTAATCTTGAAATAACACCTGCGGTTGCAAAAAAAGAAAAGGTGGGAACTATTACTTCGTCCCCCGGTTGAATTCCTATTGCCATTAAAGCTATCAACAAAGCGTCGGTGCCAGATGAAACGCCAAGCGCATGTTTACAATTTAAATAATCACAAAAAACTTTTTCCATTGAATCAACTTCGGGGCCAAGAATAAAATACTGAGATTCTGCAACTTTGATTATCGCTTCGTCTAATTCTTTTTTTAAAGAAAGGTACTGCGGTTTAAGGTCTAACAGTGGTACGCGCATAAATACTCCATAATTTTAAAACAAATTTAATAAAGAATTAGAAGTAATGGAAAGGAGAATTTCGCTTATTCTTTTACAAAATTAGAAAATAAAATCCATTTCAATATCTTTTAATAGTTTTGCTGATAAATCTTTTTCAGAAACAATAGGGTTTTCAATTTGCCATTCTATGTTTAACTGTGGATCGTTATATCGGATAGATCTTTCATCAGCTTTACTATAATAAGCAGTACATTTATAGTGAAAAATTGCTTCACTTGATAAAACTGAGAAACCGTGAGCAAAACCGTGAGGAATCCATAGTTGTTTATGGTTTGCTTCCGATAACTCAACAGAAAAATATTTTCCAAATGATGGAGAATTAAATCTAATATCTACCGCGACATCTAAAACATTGCCTAAAATTACCTGGCAGAGTTTTCCTTGCGCGTTATCCCCGATTTGATAATGAAGACCGCGAACGGTTCCTTTTTTTGATTTTGAAATATTATCTTGAACAAAATTAAAACTCAATCCATGTTCGATATATTTTTTGGCACTGAAAGACTCGAAAAAATATCCGCGTCCGTCCGGAAAAACATCCGGTTCAATAACTATCGGTCCAGTGATTTCTGGTTTAATAATTTTCATATAACAGTTATTCTTTATTAAAAAGGTTGTGTTAAGATTCTCTCAATACTTTTTCAAGATAATTTCTGTAAAGAGAATTCGGAATAGAATTAATTACTATTTCAAATTCAGTTTTACTAATATAGTTCATATAAAATGCTATTTCTTCGATACACGCTACCTTTAAACCTTGGCGTTCTTCAATTACGCCAAAGAAATTCGAAGCTTGAAGCAGCGCCTCAGGAGTACCGGTATCAAGCCATGCAATACCGCGACCGATCTTTTCAACCTTTAATTTTCCTTTAGCTAAATATTCTTTGTTCACATCAGTAATCTCAAGTTCTCCCCGAGCTGAAGGCTTTAAGCTTTTTGAAATCGCCACTATATCTTTGTTGTAAATATAAATCCCTGGAACAGCATAATTTGATTTAGGTATTTTTGGTTTTTCTTCAATCGAAATTGCTTTACCGTCTCTGTCAAACTCAACAATGCCATATCTTTCGGGGTCATTTACTTGATATCCAAAAATTGTTGCACCTTCATTATTTCTAATTCCCCGGTAGAAAAACTCTAATGAACCGTAGAAAATATTATCGCCAAGAATCAAGACGACACCTTCACCGTTAATAAATTTTTCTCCGATTATAAATGCTTCGGCGATTCCGTTAGGTGCAGGTTGAACGGCATATTCAATTTTTAATCCAAGATGCGAACCATTTCCAAATAGCTGCCGGTAAAATGGGATTGTTTCTTCATTAGAAATAATTAGTATTTCTCTGATCCCACCGAGCATTAAAATTGATAGTGGGTAATAAATTAAAGGTTTATCGTAAATAACCGTAAGTTGTTTACTATAAATTTTTGTAATCGGATACAGTCGAGATCCGGAACCGCCCGCCAAAATTATGCCTTTCATAACACCTTTTTATTTAATTAAGATTTAACAATACGCAGGTAATTTAAAATATAATGGTAGTTATTATTTCATAATAACCTTTTGCGTAATGTGAGTTAAGATTATATTATTAAAAGTATTTACATTGAATCAAAGGAAAAATAGCAAACTGAATAAATGAATTCAAAATTATTTTCCGGGCAAGGAAATTCCTTTTATTTTTCTAAACAAAGATACAGCAAAAGAATCCGTCATACCCGAAACAAAATCAATTACACTTAGCAGTCGTGAATAAAGCTCTCTCTCCGGTTTTCTTTCTCTTCCTCCAAATTGTTCAGGTAACAGCTTAAGCAGTGTTTTACTCTTTGGGGAAATTTTTCCTTTTGATGCTTCGTTCACCGAACTAATAAACGAATCTAGCAAACCGCCAAGCACTTCATAACCGGCGGCTTCTCTTTCTACAACGCTTTCATAAGAATAAATTTTTTTTATAGATATCCTTTCAATTGCCTGAAGAGATTTGATAGAAGGTAAAATTGAAATCAAATCAGTTTCAAATTTCCCACTCATTATATTGTTTTCTTCGTCTAAAAATATTTCCGATAACTGATTAACAAGATTACTTATCACTTTAGCGCGCAAATAACCGATCTTATCATTTTCATCACGGCGGTTATAATTGTTCAATTTGTTCTTTTCAATGAATGGCATTAAAAGATTTTGTGTGTCCTTAAATGAAAGTAACCCAAGCCTAAATCCATCTTCGAGATCCATAATTCTATAGCAAATATCGTCTGCCGCTTCAACAAGAAATGCAAGAGGATGTCTGATATATTGCAAAATATTTTTATCAGAAGTTTTTTTGTTCAAACCCACATTCTCTGCAACCTCAACAAAAATATCGCGCTCTGATTGGAAAAATCCAAACTTCTTATATAGTTTAATTTCCTTAGATTCAACTTCTTTTAGCGAGGGAGATTCCTTGGGATACTTTGTAAAAGCGGCAAGCATTGCATTAGTTAGATGTAGTCCACCTATAATATTTGGATTTTGAAGGCGAGTTAAAATTCTAAAACCCTGCGCATTACCTTCAAAATTCGTTAAGTCATTCCATTGTTTAGCAGATAGACTACTTTCAAACGCTTTACCGTTCCCACTTTTAAAATATTCCGAGATTGCGCTTTCACCTGAATGCCCGAACGGTGGATTACCAATATCGTGTGCAAGGCAAGCAGCAGCGACTATTTCACCAAAGTGAAATTTTGTTATTTCTTTTTGGAGATTTTTATTTCGTGATAAAACCTTTTCACCCACCAAATTTCCAAGTGAGTGCCCCACGCAAGAAACCTCAAGGCTATGTGTTAATCTGTTATGCACAAAATCACTTTCCGGCAACGGGAATACTTGAGTTTTATCCTGCAGTCTTCTAAATGCTGATGAAAAAACAACTCTGTCAAAGTCTCTTTGAAACTCACTTCTTCCGTCTGAATTGTTTTGCGGAAGATTTTTCTCTTCGCCAAGCCTCGTTCTTGATAAAAGTTTTTTCCAATCCACGTTAGTCTCAAATTTTATTTTCAAAATAGCTACTTATAAAATACTAAATTAAATTTGAAATATTAATTAAGTTGTAATTACTTTTAGCATGAATTATTTTTATTTCAATGAATTCCGAAAAAGAAAAAATACTTAAACAATCTGTTCAATTTATAAAATCAGTTGGACCAAAACGCGCCGAAGCCTTTGGAAAGATCGGTATAAACACCATCCGTGATTTATTGTTCTATTTCCCATCGCGACATCTTGACCGAACAACTACTTTAAATGTCTCGAAGGCCTATGGTTTTTTGATAGACGGATTCAATGGTGAAATCACAATCGTTGGAAAGGTAGTTGAAAAAGAAAAATTAAACTTCGGCAGAAAAGAATTGTTGAAGGTTCAAATGCGAGACTCAACCGGTTTCTTTGAATGCGTTTGGTTTCAGGGGATAAAATATTTTTCCAATGTTTTTAACGCCGGAGAAATCTTTGCCGTATCAGGTAAACCGGTTATTTCAAAATATAATGCGCTACAATTCACTCATCCCGACTTTGACCGAATAACTGAAGATGAATCAAATAGTTTATTAAACACCGGCAAGATAATTCCATTTTACAGAATACCTAAAGAATTACGAGTGGGAAACATAGGCGACTTTAGTCTGAGAAAAATTATAAACACAACAGTTGAAAATTATGCCGACAACCTTGATGAAACATTACCCGAAGAATTGTTGAAAGAAAATAATATTGCCGGTTTAGTAGATTCTATAAAGAATTTCCATTTTCCCGAAAGTAAGGAAAAACTAAACTCAGCGATTCAAAGATTTAAGTTTGAAGAACTTTTTTACCTTGAGATTTTAGTTGCTCTTAGAAAATTCAATTACAAAACAAAGCTCTCCGGCAATTCAATGAGAGTGAAAACAAATCTTATTTCAAGTTTCTTAAAGATTCTTCCTTTTAAATTAACGGAAGCCCAATTGAAAGCCTTAAGTGAAATAAGGAAAGATATGGAATCCCCGCTTCCGATGAATAGACTTTTGCAGGGCGACGTGGGCAGCGGTAAAACCATCGTTGCGCTAATTGCAATGTTAATTGCTGTTGATAACGGATTTCAGGCCGTGCTAATGGCGCCAACAGAAATATTGGCTGATCAGCATGCGAAAAACATTTCTAAACTATTAAAGAATCTTTCGGGAATTTATACAGAGAAGGAAATAAAACTTAGCTTGTTAATCGGAGGACAAAAAAAATCCGTAAAAGAAAAGAATTTGGTAGATATAGAATTTAACGAAGCGGACATTGTGGTTGGCACTCACGCTCTATTTGAAGAAAAAGTAAAATTTAAAAATCTTGGATTAGTCATTGTCGACGAACAACATCGCTTTGGGGTGGAGCAAAGAGGAAAACTTCAGAACAAAGGGGTCACTCCGGATGTTTTAGTCATGAGCGCAACACCAATTCCGAGAACATTGTCTATGACTGTATATGGTGACCTAGATGTTTCAATAATCAACCAAATGCCCAAAGAAAGAAAACCGATTAAAACAATTATGCGGGGTGAAAATTCTTTGCCGGATATCTATCAATATATTGTTGATAAAGTAAAAGATGGCTATCAATCATTTATAGTCTATCCTTTGGTTGAAGAATCTGAAAAACTCGAATTGAAAGCCGCAGAAACTTATTTCAAGGAATTGACCGAAACTTTTTTGAAAAAGATAAATGTTGGTTTGCTTCATGGAAGAATGTCTTGGCAAGAAAAGGAAGAAGTGATGCTGATGTTCCTTGCAAAAAAATATGACGCGTTAATAGCGACTACAGTTATTGAGGTCGGCATCGATATTCCGGACGCAAACATAATAGTTATAAACGACGCTCAGCGATTTGGATTATCTCAGCTCCATCAACTTCGCGGACGAATCGGGCGCGGGACCAAACAAGGTTATTGTATTCTTGTAACTAAAGAAGAATTCGCAGCATTAAGCAGCAAATATAAATTAAACCTTGATTATCTTTCTCCTGTTCAGCTTGAAAAATATCGTTCGGCAGTCAGACTGCAGACAATGGTAAACAATTTAGACGGTTTCAAAATTGCCGAGATTGATTTGAAACTACGCGGACCGGGAAATATATTCGGCACAGAGCAAAGTGGCTTTCCTGAGCTTAAGCATGCTGATCTAATTAATGATACCCAACTAATTGTCAGAGCCAAGACAGCAGCATTTACCTTAATAGAAAACGATCCCCATTTCCAAAAGGAAATACATTTTATTATCAAAAAGAATTTACTTGAACACTACTCACATAGTTTAAATTATGCTAAGATTGCATAACATATTTTTGAATTAAATTCGTTACCGTAAAAAAAAGTTTAAATGTGATTGTAAAAATTTGATTAATAAATTTTTTTTGTTATAAATTTGTCGTGCAAAAATATTTTTCTTTGAAATCATTGTTCAATAAAAAAAATTCAAGAAAAATATTTTTTGCCGGTGAGCAAAAACTGTTGACTTAGAAAATATATTAGTTATATTTGTTAAAAATAATTTACAGAAGGAGAAAAATATTTTATCCCCCGAGTTCAATGTTAGATTGAACGTTGCATTAGCTTATAATGTAAAACCTGAAAGTCAAACTTTCCACGAAATCGTACCCCCAATTTTAAAAGATCGCGTAACACAACCGCAAAAATCGATAGATACATTCGCTGAATGGGATACTTGGGATACTGTTAATGCACTTAAAGAGGCCTTAGAAAGCTTAAACAACGTAATTTTAATCGAAGCAGACGATTCCGCCTTCAATAAATTTCGGGAATCGAAGCCAGACATAGTGTTCAATGTTGCAGAAGGCTTTAATGGAGGGAGTCGAGAAGCTCAAATCCCTTCGATGCTAGATATGCTTCAGATTCCGTATACTGGATCAGATCCATTAACTCTTGCAACATGCCTCGACAAAGCGCGCACAAAAGAAGTTTTATCATACTATAAAATCCCAAATGCAAAATTTTTGATTGCTTTTGAGTTAAATGAAGTAAAAAATATTAATTTAAAATTTCCTCTTATCGTTAAACCGGTTTTCGAAGGTTCAAGTAAAGGGATTTTTTCGTCCTCATTTGTAAATAATCCAAATGAACTTAATCACGAAGTAGAAAGAATTATTTCCGAATATAATCAGCCTGCGTTGATAGAAGAATTTTTACCAGGGAGGGAATTCACGGTTGCAATAATCGGTAACGGTAATGAAGCCGAGGTCCTTCCAGTTGTAGAAATTAATTATAACGACTTTCCCCAGGATTTTGTTCCCATTTATTCTTATGAAGCAAAATGGATTTTAGATACAAAAGAAAATCCGCTTAATATTTTCTCTTGCCCAGCGAAAGTCAATTCTGATCTTGAATTAAAAATTAGGAAGACGGCACTTAAAACTTTTAACGTCTTGCGCTGTAAAGATTGGAGCAGAATTGATATTAGATTGGACGCAAATGGAGAGCCTAATATAATAGAAGTAAATCCGCTCCCGGGAATACTCCCGGATCCAAACGATAATTCATGCTTTCCCAAAGCTGCCCGCTCAAGCGGATTAAATTATAACGAAATGATTAATAAAGTCTTGTTTGTTGCTGCAAAGAGGCATAAACTGTTATGAAAACAAATGCGAAAATATTAATCTGTTATAACGCACCGGTTTCTGTCTTTTCGATTTATAATGGGAAACCAAACGATAGTGAATTTTCTTCCAATGATCTTTCAGAAAACGGCTTTGTAAATGAAATATCACTAATTAAAAATAACCTCGCGCATTATTTCAACGAAGTTAAAGCTATTGCAATAGATAAGAATGTTGAACATACCATTAATTCTATTAATGAATATAACCCGGATATTATTTTTAACTTTGTCGAATCTGTCGAAGGAATTGCCTCTTATGAATATTGTATGGCTGGACTGTTTCAGCTTTTAGACTTCAATTTTACCGGTAATATGCCTGCTACGCTCGGCAATTGCTTAAATAAAAGCAGGACAAAAAAAATTCTTGCCTCTTTCGGGATTAGTACGCCGCATTCAACAACTTTAAAACCTTTCGAAGAATTATCGGGTATAAATTTTAATTTAAATTTTCCTGTAATCCTAAAATTACTAAAAGAGGATGCAAGCATAGGTATTTCGGAATTCTCTGTTGTAGAAGATATAGATGCCTTAGAAAAGCATCTTAAATTTTTATGGAAAACATACAATCAAGAAATTATAATAGAAGAATATATTGACGGTCGCGAATTTAATGCTGCCGTGCTTGGCGATATAGTACTTCCGATTTCTGAAATTAACTTTGACGGCCTTCCGGATGATTTACCAAGGATTGTTACATATGAAGGCAAATGGATTGAGAATAGTGTTTATTATCAGTATACGAAACCTGTATGTCCGGCGAAGCTTAATAAAAATCTTAAAAGCAAAATAGAAAAAACCGCTTTGCTTGCATTTGAAGCAATGGGTTGCCGGGATTATGCAAGGATTGATTTTCGCATCGATAAAAATGGAAACCCTTTTGTAATTGAAGTAAATCCAAATCCGGATATTTCAACCGACTCCGGTTTTGCGCGAGCTTCGGCAGCCTTTGGGATTTCTTACCCCGAATTATTGAGACGGATCGCAAGTTTTGCTTTAACAAGAGAAAAAAATGATTCGCAAAATAGAGCAAGTTGACGCAGCAAAAATAGCAAGGATGCTGAAAAAAATTTCCAATTTCACCAATAATGAAATTGAAGTTGCCATGGAATTAGTAAATATTGCGGCAAATAATCCGGCACAAAATGATTATCATCTTTTCGTATATGAGTACGAAAAAAAAATATTAGGATATCACTGCACCGGTAAAAGGCCGCTGACAGACGGAGTTTTTGATTTATACTGGATCGTTGCAGATCCTGATTCCGAAATAAAAGGTATTGGTAAAAATCTTCTTGAGCATGCAGAAGGATTTGTAAAAGAAAACAACGGCAGATGGTTTTTAGCCGAGACATCTTCTAAAGATAGTTATGCAAGAACAAGAAATTTTTATTTGCGGAACAAGTTTACAATAGTCGCCGAGATAAAGGATTTTTATTCAGTAGGTGACCATTTAATTATTTTCGGAAAATATTTTTATTAAAAACAAACTGAGGCTTAGTCATGGAACTGTGGCAGCAAATGATCAGAGACAGTGTTCACACTGTTGATCAGATTGTGGAAAAATTCAATATTGATAGAAAAGTTGCGGAAGACTTAGATGAATTTTTTCAGGCTCGAATAAATCCTTATTATCTTAGTTTAATTCGTTACCCAGGTGATCCTATTTGGCGCCAATGCGTTCCGGATAAAATAGAACTTGATGATATTGATAGCGATGAAGATCCTTTGATGGAAGATGCTATGAGTCCAGTTCCTAATATTACACATCGATATCCAGATAGAGCCCTTTTCCTTGTTACAAGCCAGTGTGGTCTATATTGCCGCTTCTGTACTCGCAAACGCAAAGTAGGTGATTATGAAAAAATTTCGATGAAGGGATTGGAAAGCGCATTTCAATATCTTGAAAAGCATACTGAAATAAGAGATGTTATTATGTCGGGCGGCGATCCGCTTATGCTAACCGATGCAATGCTTGAAAAAATTATTCAGCGCCTAAGAGCAATTCCTCATATTGAAATAATAAGACTTGGCTCCAAAATGCCTTGCGTACTTCCGCATAGAATTACTCCGCAGCTTTGTAACATGCTTAAGAAATATCATCCGATTTATCTTAATACTCATTTCAATCACCCTTGGGAAATTACCCCGGAAAGTTCTAAAGCTTGCACAATGCTTGCAGATGCTGGTATTCCAGTTGGAAATCAGATGGTATTAATGAAAGGAGTAAATGACAACCCAGAGGTAGTTAAGGAATTAATGCAAAAACTTCTTAGAATTCGTGTTCGCCCATATTATATGTATATGGCTGACGAAACAAAAGGAGCAAATCATTTCAGGACTTCTATTGAAACCGGATTGAACATAATTGAAAATTTACGCGGACATACAAGCGGACTTGCTATTCCCCACTTCGTAATCGATGCCCCCGGCGGTGGCGGGAAAATTCCTCTACTTCCGAATTATGTGGTTCATTTTGATGATGAAAAAATAATTCTACGCAATTACCAGAAGAAAATCTTTTCTTATAAAAATTATCACGATAGTCATAATCCAGTTAAAACAAATGGTAAAAATGGAAGTAACGGCAAAAATGGAAAAACCAAACAGAAAGAAATAAAAGTAACTAAGATCGAACTTCCTGTTTTAGAAGAAGTAGAAAATTAAATTTTTATTGTATTAAACTGAAGGTTGACCCCAAAGCCCGTAGTGCGTCTTCGACCAGAGAGAGAAATCTTCAATATTTAAAAGATTTCTCAATTGAAGATCTGTTTATCGGACAAGTGGGCTCTATCGAACTGATAGTCATCTTGCCTTTAGGTCATTCTTTTTTTGAATGAAAAATTCTAAGCATGTCTTCTCTTTTTATTCCTTTATTGATAATTAATAATTCGAATCAAAGTGTGCTCAGAAAGCAAGAAGCAGTAATTAAATTGTATTTAGAAAAGAAAACTTATTTTATTTATAGATATGATTTTAGTCGTTGATGAAAATATATCATTTGCCGAAGAAGCATTCTCACAATTTGGAGAAGTAAGGCTGCTTCCCGGAAGAAAAATTACAAGAGAGACATTACTTTCCGCCGATGCTTTGATTGTCCGTTCAATTACAAAGGTAGATGAAAACTTATTACGCGATACCCCGGTGAAATTTGTTGGTACAGCCACTATAGGTACCGACCACATCGACTTAGAATATTTAAAGTCAAATAAAATCATTTTTAAGGATGCAGCAGGCTGCAATGCTGATGCCGTTGCGGAATATGTGTTTACTTCAATTTCTCTACTTGCTAATGAGTATTCTTTTTCCATCGAAGAAAAAACGCTTGGAGTTGTAGGTGTCGGAAACATCGGTAGCCGTGTTGCAAGGCTTGCCGAATCCGTCGGAATGAAAGTACTCAAAAACGATCCTCCCCTGCAAAGGAGAACAGGAAGCAATGAATATGCTTCTCTTGAAGAAGCACTTAACGCCGATATAATTACATTCCACGTTCCATTAAATCTTGAAGGTGTTGATAAAACTTTTCACCTTATCAATGCGGAAAAGTTATCATCACTTAAAAGAGGAACAATATTGATAAATGCTTCGCGCGGTCAGGTAATAGATAATTCTCTACTTGTAAAATTTCTTAAGGAAAAATCTTTTCTGGTTAATCTTGATGTTTGGGAAAATGAGCCTGATATAAATATTGATTTGCTAAAACAGGTATGTATAGCAACACCGCATATTGCTGGTTATTCACTTGAAGGAAAAATAAACGGAACTGTAATTATTTATAATGCACTTTGTAGTTTTCTAAAAGTAAAACCAATGTGGAACCCCATTTTTCAGAGAGTGCGGGAAAATGAAATAATAATTAATTTTAACGGAAAATTAACGGCAACACTAAATAATATATTTAAATCGGCCTATGCTATCAAAGAAGATGATGCTCGAATGCGCATGATAGAAAATTTAGAGAAAAAAGATCGTTCAGCTTATTTTGATAAGTTGCGAAAAGAATATCCTTTTCGAAGGGAATTTAGTAATTATAAAGCAGTAATATCAAATGGGGATGAAAGAATTTTGAATATTATAAAAAGTTTCGGCTTTCAGGTCGAAATTATTTAAGATTAAGAACAATTTATTTTAATTTGAACTCAATTGGAATTTTCATTTCAACTTTAACCGGTTTTCCCTTTATCATTCCTGGTTTAAACTGTGCATAAAAGACAGCAATTTTTGCAGCTTCATTACAGCCATGCCCAATTCCTTTCAATACTTTTGCATAATTGACTTCGCCATATTCATCTATATCCGCTAAGATTAAAACGGTACCTTCAATTTTCTTTTTTCTTGCATCTTGCGGGTAAACTAATTTATTTAGTATAGATTTTATACCGCCGACAGGTGTGGGCATTACTTCGGCGCTTGTTAAATAACCCGAATTATCAAATACATTTTTAGCACTAGAAACTTGGGTTGAGTCTTTCTGTTGACTTTTATTATTATATAACGTATCAACGATAGCACTAGCAATTAAGTGCGTCGTATCTTCTTCATTACGCTGTAAAATACCGGCAGAGTAATTATCATCTTTCAAATAATTACCATCTTCACCATAAAAAGAAGTTGCTCCTTCACGTCTTCCATTTTCAATGGTGTAAAGTTCTTTAAGTTTTCCGTTTTCATAATATTCTTTAACTACTCCATCAACGGCTCCATTAATATAATTTAATTCTTCTTTCAAATTACCGTTAGGATAGTAAAATTTGGCCGAACCCTCTTTAACATTGTTTGAATAATTTATTTCAGATTTTACTTTTCCGTTCTCGTAACGAGCTTTTACCAATCCCTGCTGAGCAAATATATTTGTGGTAATTACGAAACTTAAAATGAAGAGAACTTTTTTATTAATCATTTATATAAGAATATTAAAATTATTAATGAATTATAACTGACATAAATAATGTCATCACAAAAATAATAATAGCACAACAATGAAGAAATAGTCGGCTTTGGTGTAAAATTCTAAAACGTTTGATTTTCCTTCTTCGCTGAAAAGCTATAACTATTTAGCCGTAGAATTTATCCCGTTTAAAGGGAGAATTCCTGCATTCTTCTGAACAACAATAATCATTTTCTATTTTGCATCTGTGGCATGCCACTAAAATTTTATCGCACTTTAAATTATGGCAATTGATGTAGTAAGAAGTAGGTTCACCGCAGAAATAACAATTGGAAACATATTTTAATTTTGGATCGCTGTTAGGGTTAACTACACGCCGTTCGTCGAAAACAAAAATTCCACCTTCCCAATAAGTGTCGGGGAATATTTTTGTATAAGTAACAATCCCGCCATCAAGTTGGTAAACATCTTTGAATCCCTTTTCAACTAAATACGCAGAAGCCTTTTCACATCTGATTCCTCCGGTACAGTAAGTAACAACGGTTTTATCTTTGAAATCATTTAGCATCTCTGCAGCTTGCGCCCAATCTCTGAAATTTTTCATAGGAGGCGTAATGGCATTTTTGAATTTTCCAATTTTACTCTCATACCAGTTCCTGGCATCGACAATAATAAACTCTTTTTCTTCTTCATAAAATCTTAAAAGACCTTCAGGGGTCAATCTTTTACCGCCGTTCCGAAGTGATATAATATCCAAATTCGAATGAACAATTTCCTTTTTCACCCTGACATGAATTTCCTTAAAAACGTGTTCATCTTCATCATCTTCTTTGAAAATAATGTCATTGAACTCAGGATAGCTTCGCAATAATAATTTGTATTTATTAATATTTTCTATGTTGCCTGAAACAGTTCCGTTTATTCCTTCCGTAGCAATGAATATTCTTCCTTTGATGTCATTATTATTGCACCACGAAAGATGATCGCGCATAAACCTTTCGGGTTCATTAAAATGAACATACTTATAGAATAATAAAACTTTAAATTTTTTCATTTGATTTGTGGCGATTAAAAAACGGTAGCAAATCTAATACATTTGTACATCTATATAAAGGACATGTCTAATAACCCAAATGTTAAACTAAGTGGAATAAAGAATTATTCTTTGTAGAACGCTAAAGTAGCTTTCAATAAAAATGAAATATAAATTTATTTGCTTTTATTCTACAGATAATATATTTCTCTAATTTGATATAAAGCATTCAAGTAATTATTATTTAAACCGAAGTTAATTATTTTAACAGCGTTGTTTAATGTTAAGAAAGGAATTATATGCCAAGTACTCCGCATACAGAAAAACATTTTACCTCTTCGGAAACAGTCAGAGACGTTGTAATAGGAATGTCCGACGGATTAACTGTGCCGTTTGCATTAGCCGCAGGATTGACGGGCGCAGTAGCCGCTACGAATATTGTTGTTACTGCCGGATTTGCAGAAATAGCAGCGGGTTCTATTGCTATGGGACTCGGCGGATATCTTGCAGCTAAGACAGACCTTCAACACTATAACTCCGAGCGTCAAAGAGAAATTGATGAGACAATAAAATTACCCCATATTGAAATAGAAGAGGTGGAGGAGATATTTCAAGATTACGGCTTAAGTGATGAACAAATTAAGCCAATCTCTGCAGCGCTTTCTAAAAATCAAGATAAGTGGGTTGATTTTATGATGAGATTTGAACTTGGTCTCGAAGCCCCCGACCCTAAGCGCGCACTTAAAAGCGCTTCCACGATTGCTTTTTCCTATATATTTGGCGGATTAATTCCTCTTGCGCCTTATATTTTTTTAAAAGATATAATGATTTCTCTTTACGTTTCTGTAGTGGTTACTTTAGCTGCATTGTTTATCTTCGGATTCGTTAAAGGAAAATTTACGGGCATTAATCCTTGGCGAGGAGGTCTTCAAACTATATTTATCGGGGGTTTAGCGGCAGCGGCGGCATTTATAATAGCCCGGCTTATTTGATAAAAAAACGAAGTAATTTTTAGACGGACCATTTTTTTACATGTGATGCGGTATAAGATCTATGTTTGCATCCTTTGTAATGCATGAAGCGAATTTTTCCGAATACCAGTCTCAAACCAAGTTTTCATTACTTTATTTATTTCTAAACCGGGACAAGCAAGATGGGTACTTTGCTTGCTTTGCTAATTTTTGGAGTAATGCTTCCCTCCCAAAATGCTTCTGCTCCTTTTGTACCGTGGGTTGCAAGAATAATTAAATCCGAATTATTTTCTTCTGCTGTTTCTAAAATAGCTATTGCAGGGTCATTTCTTTTAGCGCTTGTAGATATTATTAAATTGAACTCTTTAAACTTTTCTTTCAGGCTCACCAGGTATTCTTCTGCATCGGTTACAAGCATATCCATCATTTTGGAAGTTGTGGCAGGAAGAAAGCGGTTTGCAGGAGATACTTCTCCAGACATTGTCCCAAAATTAGGGATTGCCATAACGAGATGAATCTTTGCTTCGCATAGTTTTGCTAATCCGGAAGCATAGCTCAAAGCATGTTCATGATCCGGATTCCCATCCAATGGAACAAGAAAATTTTTGAAATGATATTCGCTGCTCAAATTTTTTGCTGATGGATTAATTAATAAAACCGGTGTTTTACCCCTTGAAATTACTTGTTGCGCTACCGAACCAAATATCATTCCGTGCAATCGTACATTACCATGAGCGCACAAAATAACAATATCCTGATTCAATTCTTTTATATGATCAGCTATACTTTTGGGAACATCGCTTACTTTTTCTTTGTGGACATGAATTTCAACTTTTGTTCCCTTGAATATATCAAGTCCTGCAATTGATTCTAAATATCCTTCTGCCTGTTTTGATAATTTAAGATGTCTCTGTCCATGTACTTTTTCGGGCGCATCTTTTTCTATGATGTGTATTAAGGTAACAGAAGTATGTAATTTTTGGGCAAGAAAAGCCACAGCTGGTAAAACAGATTCTGCTAACGGTGAACCGTCAAGCGGAACTAATAAGCGCTTTAGTAGAAATTTATCCAACAAATAATACCTGGTAGATTAAGTAAATATTTAAAAATATAATTAAAACGGCAATAACAGACACAATAAAAGTAGTGATTTTTTTGTTAACAAGAATCCCCATTAATTTTTTTTCCCTTGTAAAAATTATTAAAGGAATAATTGCGAACGGAAGACCAAAGCTTAAAACAACCTGGCTAATAACAAGTGTTCTTGTAGGATCAAAGCTAAGAGCTATTACGGTGATAGAAGGTATTATGGTAATTAGACGTCTTAGCCAAACTGGAATATGTCTATGAAGAAATCCTTGCATCATTACTTGTCCTGCGCTTGTTCCGACTGTAGAGGAGGATAATCCGGAAGCAAGTAGAGAAATTGCAAATATCCAACTTGCAGCTTTTCCCAGCAATGGTTGCAAAGTTATGTGAGCCTCTTCTATTGTAGCAATATGAGTAAACCCACGTTGGTAAAATGTTGATGCTGCCATAATTAACATTGCCATATTAACCAAGCTCGCAATTCCCATCGCAATTGTTACGTCAAGAATTTCATAATGGAAAAGTTTGAGAAGTTTTTTGGGATTCTTTACAGTGATTCTTTGTTGCATTAATGCAGAGTGAAGGAAAATTGCATGGGGCATAACAGTGGCGCCTAAAATACCTGCTGCAAGAATTATACTTTCGGTTCCCGAAAACTGTGGAACAAACGAGTGATATAAGAGAGATTTAAATTCAGGTTTATCAAGTATTGTTTCAATAAGATAGCTGCTTGCAATTACTGTTAGCATAATTGTAATTGCAATTTCAAGAGGGCGAAATCCATACCGTTCCAAGCCAAGAATTAAAAATGTGCAAATTGCCGTCAGTATTCCACCGATAATTAATGGAAAACCGAATAATAAATTAAATCCAATTGCTGCGCCCAAAAATTCTGCAAGGTCTGTAGCCATCGCAACAATTTCCATCAATACCCACATTCCGTAAACAGTTGGCTTGCTAAAATTATTTCGACAATGTTCTGCAAGATTTTTGCCTGTTGCAATTCCAAGTTTTGCTGAAAGTGTTTGCAAAATCATTGCCATAAGATTACTGACCAATATTACCCAAAGTAAAGTATAGCCAAAGGCGGAGCCACCTTGAATGTTAGTTGCAAAATTACCAGGGTCAACGTAAGCAATGCTTGCAATAAAAGCCGGTCCAAGGAAGGGAATTAATCTTTTGAAAATTCCTTTCGTTGATTTTCCCGATAGCGCTTCCTCTGCCGAGCTTCTGGTTCTTCCGTCTGTTTGCAACATTGATGAATTTAATAAATTCTTCATCTAAGAAATTTTATTTCTTCTTTTCAACAAAAATATTATCTGCCAGCTTTTCGCTGATGTTCCATGATTTACCTTTAATTATTATCAACATTGATTTATCAAAGTTCCTTTTTTCTTTTAGTTTTATAGTCTCATTTAATTTGATTCCAAGACCGGAAATGTATGTTAGAAATTTTTCATCAAAATCACTTACCCTTACTACAATTGCAGATTCTCCCGCGTTCAGCAATGATAATGGGATGTGATTTTTAGTACTTGGCATTTTTCCTTCTTTGGATGGAATCGGATCGCCGTGCGGATCATATTCCGGAAAGCCTATCATTTCTTCAAGCTTGTTTATGAGTTCATCAGAGGAAGAATGTTCCAAATGGTTTGCCTCTTCATGAACCTTATCCCAAGGAATACCCACAACCTGATTCAGAAACATTTCCCAAATTCTATGGCGACGAACCATATTCCGTGCATAGACCTCTCCAGCAGCAGTTAAGCGAATTCCTTTGTAACGCTCATACTCTATATATCCTTCCCTTGATAATTTTTTTATCATATCGGTTACGGCAGCGTTTGAAATAGAAAGCTTTTCGGCAATCAAGTTAGGTTTGATTTCGTCTTTATCATTTTTGTGTTTGAAGATTATTCGTAAATAGTCTTCTTTTGATATATTCTTCATATTTAAGTATATTTTTTATTATAATTTAAGCGTACTTAAATTAATAGTCAATGACTACTTAATATTTGATGGAAAGTGAATTACTTGAATCAAATATCAAAGGGTGTTTGAGATGTGAGAATTAAATCACATTCGGCTAATTAGTAAGTTCATATTATTCATAGGTAAATAATGGATTTGTTTGGTTTTTAATAAGGATTTAACAATGGAATTGCCGGTTATTCTAATTTTAGTCGGTGTTTTTACAGTCGTAATGTTGATTCAGGTTTTAACTTTTAAGAAATATTTAAGAGATATTCGTTCCCAAAAGTAGCGACTATTATTACTTGCAAATATTTGTACTGAACTTTCTTCAGTCAAAATTATTGTATTATTTAAGAGACTATAGGCAACCTTTTATGATGGGATAGCTTTTTGTATTTTCAAAATGTCAATTAAAAAAGTTTCTAACATTTAACCTCCAAATACTTATAAGTTAACATGATTAAAAATTTATTTGCTGCGGTTTTAGTTTTGTTTATTATTTCTTCAGGAAATTCTTTTGGACAGAAAAAAATCAAAGAGTATAAGGGACCATTGCTCGGCAAATGGGAAACGCCAAACCTTGGGCTTGATGCATCTCATCTGACGATAGAATTTAAACCAGGTTATAAATTCTTTTATGATTTGGAATCCCGGTGGAATGGTAAATATAAATTGGAAGGGACAAAACTTACTTCCAGCTATTATATCCCTTTCCTGAGTAAATGGGTATATGATACAAGCATTGTATTAATTAATGCAGATACTCTTATACTTGCTACCGGAAAAGATACGGCTCAAACTATTACAAAATTTGTTAGAGAAAAAGATAGTTTATATTCTTCAGGTGGAATTGTCGGAAGTTGGTTCTCAAATAATTTTCAAGGGGATAAAGCTGTTTTAACTTATTATAAAAACGGAAATCTTTATATTAAAAAAACTTTAAATAAATATGACGGTTTTTTTATTGTTAAGAAAAATATTTTTTCGGTATTTTCAAAAAGGTCTCTTATAATTAAGATGAAGTATCAAATAATACGCGGAGATCTTTACCTTTACAAAATAGGCAGTCCTGGCGTTATGAAACTTGTTAGGGAAAAATAAATCTTCGGCTGCATTACATTTTTAGTTTGGCAAAGACAATATGAGATTTTACTCCCAATATGAAAATAGATTTCTATTGGTTGGAAATTTTGATTTTTAGAAAGCTATTTGGGATGTTTTATCAAATGGCGGAATTAAAAAATGTAATTTATAGAGGTTACCTTAGAAAAAGTTATTCCGTTTTCATATCACGCGTCATCAAATCCGTTGTAGCCTTCACGGGGTCTTTATCTTCGAAAAGGATTTTATAAACTTCGTTCGTGATGGGAGTTGTTACATTATTTTTTTCTGCAAGCTGAGAGGCAGAGCGGCTTGTTTCCACTCCTTCGGCTACCATATTCATCGACTTAAGAACTTCTTTTAATTTTTTCCCGGCACCAATTTGTTCGCCGACGTACCTGTTACGGCTGTGTCGGCTCATGCAGGTAACAATTAAATCTCCCATACCCGATAAGCCTGAGAAGGTTTCCGGATAAGCGCCCATTGAAACACCGAGACGCGCAATTTCAGCAACTCCTCTCGTCATTATGGCTGCTTTTGTATTATCCCCGAAATTGGCTCCGTCTATAATTCCCGCACCGATTGCGATTACGTTTTTTAATGCACCCCCAAGCTCAACCCCAAGAATATCAGTAGAAGAATAAACTCTAAAATATGAAGTCATAAAAGCTGCTTGAATTGATCTGGAAATTTCATGGCTTTTTGATGAAGCAACAACCGCTGTGGGGATCCGCTTACTTACTTCTTCTGCATGGCTTGGGCCAGATAAAACACCAATTTGATTTTCATCAATGGAGGGCATTTCATCTTTAAGCATTTGAGACATTGTCATTAAAGTATTTATTTCAATACCTTTGGCAACACTTATGAGAATCGTATCCTTTATGTCCGACGGACTTACATTTTTAATAACACCTCTTAAAAATTGAGATGGAACAGCCAACACAATCATATTTTGGTTGGATGTAGATTCCTCAATGTCGTATGAAATAACTATTTCGTCTGGTATTTTTATTCCGGGAAGATAATCAGGGTTCTCTCTTTTTTTATTAAGAAGCTTGGCGTAGCTTTTTTTATATTCCCATAGGGTAACGTTATGGCCATTAAAATGTAGCAGAACAGCAAGGGTTGTGCCCCAGCCCCCTGCGCCTAAAACAGAAATTTTCATTATTTAACTGCGGAATTTTTCTTTTTGGGAAAATTAATTTTGTGTTCGTTTCCATTCAAAAGTCGCACAACATTTTTTCTGTGCGTGTATATAACGAGGAAACAGATTCCGACAACAAATGGTAAGACTGTATTGTAACTTGGGATATTAACGTTAAAAATATTTTCTCTAATTATTAAAGTAAGCGGAATTGAAATGGCTCCCAAAATTGATCCAAGAGAAACGTATTTTGAAATTGAAACAACAAGAACAAAAACACCTATTGCTACAAGCATATCAACGGTGGAAATTATGAGAAGGATTCCCAGGGCGGTAGCGATTCCTTTACCACCTCTAAAGCCCGCAAAGACAGTCCATATATGCCCAATTACCGCAGCAATGCCCGCAATAATTTGGACTAAGGTAAAATCATCAAATGGGGTTAAGTTTCTGAAAGGCATTTGTCCATAATGTAATCTTGCAACAACAACAACTGCTAAAACACCTTTAAAGGCATCGAGGATAATAACCAGCATACCAAGTTTCCACCCAAGTACACGCATTACATTCGTACCTCCGGCGTTTCCACTGCCGTAATTCCGAATATCTACGCCTTTAATTGCTTTGGTAACAATTATACTTGTAGGTATTGAACCAATTAAGTAGGATAATATTACAATTGTAGCTAATAAAAACATATTAAAACCCAAATTTTGAGTCCGACTAAACTAATTATAATGCATTAAAGATTCAATGCTGATAGATAGACTATACATTATCGACAAATTGTGGTATATATTTAATTAATAATAAGTCGAAATATACTATTCATGTGGATGGAGTCTGATTACATCATCCTTAATTTCCATTCTATAATCATCTCTTTTATTTGTAATAAAATTCTGTATAAATTCTATTGTGGGATAATCATTTTCACCTGTAAAACATCGAGCATCGTCGATTAAGACAATATGATTTTCTTTCAAAGAGAATATTGTGTTTAATTCAGAAATAATGGGAGTTTCCAAATCTCCCCTAGCGGTAAAGCCAGCAGAGTAGTGGCCATCAAGCCAAAATAAGCAGGGCTCATTTAATACTGGAGTAATTTCTTTTAAAACAATACCGCTATCTCCTTTTAGAATTTCGATATTATTAACGCGCTTTAATTTTTGTTTAGCGTCTTTATAAAATACTTCGTCCAACTCAATGGAAACTAATTTAGAGAAGTTGTTTCTTTGGGAATATACCATGTCGCCAAGAAATGTTCCTGTTTCAATTAGCGTTTTTAGGTTATACTTTTTCCCAAATTCCTCTATTACTTTTTGTTTAGCAATATGTGGAGGAGGGAGAGGCTTACCATCCTGCAGCCATTTCCGATAAATTTTTTCTTGTCTAGATGTTGAATTCCGTTGCTTTATCCTAATTCTTTCGAAATTATAAAGCAGAAAATGAGGGATAAATTTTTTAATTTTTTCTTTAGTCATAAACGTTTGATTCTATTTGTTAGGGACATTTACATTTTTATAACTATCCGAATCGAGGAACAAGAGTTTTATTTTCTTATTAGGTTCTTAAAGAGATCAATATCGTTTTTCCTAGTAACCTTGAAGTTCATTATTGAGCCTTCGAATAAATGAACTTTCTTTCCAAGTCTTTGAATAAGCATTGACTCGTCAGTGCCATAGAAGTTGTCCTTATAAGCTTTATTCATGGCTAACATTAAATCTTTGTATGAAAAAATCTGTGGTGTTTGTACCAAGAATATTTCGTCACGGCTAATATAAGATTCAACATTATCTTTTCCTTTTACTAAGGTATCCTGCGCTTTTAAGCAAACCAGAGCGTTGCCTTTTTTCTTTGCATAAAGAATTGCTCCTGTAAGTATATTAACCGGAAGTAGGGGGCGGGCAGCATCATGGACAACAACAAGGTCATTAGCTTTTGCTCTTAAAACTTTTAGTGCGTTGTAAACCGAATCCTGGCGCTCTTTGCCACCCTCAACGATAGACTTAATTTTTGTTAATTTGTATTTTTCTTTAATCTTTTGGAGTAGCTTAAAATAGAAAGGGTCAGCAGAAAGGATTATTTCATCAACCAATTTATTTTTTTGAAAAATTTCAAGTGTGTAAATAATTATTTCTTTCCCCCCAATCTTAAGATATTGTTTAGGAGCGGCAAATCCGCTCCTAATACCTTTACCCGCAGCAGGAATAATTGCATAAGTTTTCATAAGACAAGCATTGCATCGCCATAACTGAGGAATCTATAATTTTCCTTAAGTGCTTTTTTATAGCCTTTCATTATAAAGTCAGTACCTCCTAAAGCACAAACAAGCATTAGTAATGTAGATTCCGGTACGTGAAAGTTTGTAATAAGTTTATCCGTAACTTTGAAATCAAAAGGAGGATAAATGAACTTGTCAGTCCAGCCTCTGTTTGGCTTCACAAATCCCTCAGCGGTTGTGCTTGTTTCAAGTGCACGGCAAGCGCTTGTGCCTACAACAAAAACATGATGCTTTGCTGCAATTGATTTATTAATAAGATCAGCTGATTTTGGCGAAATTTCAAAATATTCCGAGTCCATTTTATGCTTTGTTAGGTCTTCTACCTCAACCGGTCTAAATGTTCCCAAACCAATATGAAGAATCACCGGGACGATTAAAATTCCCTTCTTTTCAATTTTTGCCAAAAGCTTTGGAGTAAAATGCAAACCGGCAGTCGGGGCCGCAACAGCACCGTCTACGCGTGCATAAACTGTTTGATAGTCTTCTTTATCAGAAGCTTCCGGTTCTCTTTTTATGTAAGGCGGCAGTGGTGTAAAACCGATCTTTTCTACTGCTTTAAAAACATTTCCAGGCTGATTGAACCTGACCGTTCTACCTCTTGAAGTTGTGTTATCAATTACTTCGCACCAAAGTTTGTCGTTAAAATATATCTTATTTCCAATTCTGACTTTTCTTGCTGGATCAACAATTACATCCCAGATACATTCCTCGGCGTTAAGCTCTCGTAGCAAAAACACTTCAATTTTTGCATTTGTCTTTTCTTTCTTGCCATACAGTCTTGCCTGAAACACACGTGTTTCGTTGACGACTAAGATATCGCCTTTTTCCATATAATCTACAACATCACTGAAAGTTTTGTTTTCAATTTCCTCTGTTTTTTTATTAAGTACCATCAACTTTGACTTGTCTCTCGGTGATACCGGATATTTAGCAATCTGAGTCTTTGGCAGATTATATTTGAAGTCTGATAATTTCATTCTTCATTACCTTTGTTTAGTTAAAAGTTAATTCAAGAAGGGAGTTTAATAAACTCCCTTCGCATGAATTTAGTTATAAATTATTTCTTCTTTGAAGAAGTAGCTCTCTTAGCTGTCTTTGTCTTTGCTTTAGTTGTCTTTTGGGACATCTCTTTTACAACTGCACGGGCAGCGGCTAATCTTGCAATCGGTACTCTGAACGGTGAACAACTTACGTAGTTCAAACCCGTTCTGTGACAAAATTCAACCGAAGCAGGTTCACCACCATGCTCACCACAAATACCAACTTTAAGGTCGGGGCGAGTTGAACGACCTCTTTCAGTCCCCATTTTTACAAGTTGTCCTACTCCTTCTTGGTCAAGAACTTCAAAAGGATCGTTTGGTAAAATTTCATCTTGAACATAAAGAGGAAGAAATTTACCGGCATCATCTCTTGAAAGACCAAAGGTTGTTTGGGTAAGATCGTTTGTTCCAAAACTGAAAAATTCCGCACGCTGTGCAATTTTATCAGCGGTAATAGCAGCTCTCGGAAGCTCAATCATTGTTCCAACCATGTAGCTAATCTTCTTTCCTTTTTCTTTCATAACTTCTTCAGCTACTCTTCTTACAATTGATTCCTGAAGTTTAAATTCATTAAGATCACTAACGAGAGGAATCATGATTTCCGGCTTAACCTTTATTCCCTTCGCGGCTACATCGCAAGCAGCTTCCATAATGGCGCGGGCTTGCATTTCCGTTATTTCCGGGTAAAAAATGCCAAGGCGGCAGCCTCTAAAACCTAGCATAGGATTGAATTCATGCAAGTTGTCGATTTTCTGTTTCAATTTTTCAAGCGGGACATTTAATGCATTTGCAAGCTCTATTTGCTCTTTCTCTTCATGAGGTAAAAATTCGTGAAGCGGGGGATCAAGCGTTCTAATAGTTGTCGGCAAACCCTTCATAACTTCAAAAATTCCGTGGAAGTCTTCTCTTTGAAGTGGAAGAAGTTCTGCAAGCGCTGCCTTTCTGTCTTCAATGGTATCCGAGACGATCATTTTTCTAACAGACATTATTCTGTCTCCGCCAAAGAACATATGTTCGGTGCGGCAAAGCCCGATTCCTTCAGCCCCGAAGGCAACAGCATTAGCGGCTTGATCCGGCTGATCTGCATTCGTTCTAATGTTAAGCTTCCTCAATTTATCTGCCCAACTCATCAAGCTTGCATAAGTTTGATAAACGGGTGAATCTTTCGGATCAAGTGTTTTATTAATTAAAACCTGAATGACTTCTGAAGGCTTTGTTTCGATCTTTCCCGAAATTACTTCGCCGGTTGTTCCGTCTATAGAGATATAATCTCCTTCGTGAAGAAGAAGGTCTTTCCCTTCTACCCCAACTGATCTTTCTTTATAATTAATCTTTAATGTTCCGCACCCAGCAACACAAACCTTTCCCATTTGACGCGCAACTAAAGCAGCGTGGGAAGTCATACCTCCGCGTGCTGTTAAAATACCTTCTGAGGCGTTCATTCCTTTAATGTCCTCGGGAGATGTTTCAATTCTTACGAGAATAACTTTGTCTCCCTTAGCCGCCATCTCTTCAGCATCTTGAGCACTCAAAGCAATTTTTCCTGAAGCAGCGCCAGGCCCGGCGTTCAATCCTTTTGCAAGAAAATTACCAGCATCAATTGATTTACGTTTTTGTTCTAGATCAAAGATTGGGCGAAGCAATTGATTTAACTGATTCGGTTCAATACGATTAATAGCTTCTTCCTTTTCAATTAATTTTTCTTTGACCATATCAACAGCCATTTTAACTGCTGCAAAGCCAGTTCTCTTCCCTACCCGGCACTGAAGCATCCACAACTTTCCCTGTTGAATTGTAAACTCAATATCCATCATGTCTTTATAATGTTTTTCGAGAGTTTTTCTAATGCCGTCAAGTTGTTTATAAATAACAGGGTCATCTTCATTTAATTTTGCGATCGGAAGAGGAGTTCTTATACCAGCAACGACATCTTCACCCTGGGCGTTAAACAGATATTCACCATAGAAAATATTATCGCCTGCAGCAGGATCACGGGTAAATGCAACTCCGGTTCCTGAATCCTCTCCCATATTTCCAAATACCATTGATTGAACATTAACAGCGGTTCCCCAACTCGCAGGTATACCGTTTAATTTTCTATAAACAATTGCTCTATCGTTCATCCACGAACCGAATACTGCACCTACTGCACCCCAAAGTTGTTCCATTGGATCATTAGGAAAATCATAACCGGTTTTTTCTTTGATAGCCGTTTTGAATTCTTCAACCAATTCTTTCAGATGGTCTGCTGTTAATTCTGTATCAAGTTTAACTCCATTAGCATGTTTTTTCTTTTCAAGAATTACTTCAAACGGATCTTCATCATGCTTGTCAACCGGCTTAAGCCCAAGCACTACGTCGCCGTACATTTGAACGAATCTTCTGTAAGAATCGTATGCAAAGCGAGGGTTGTTAGTTTTCTTAATTACTCCTTGAACTGTTATATCATTTAATCCAAGGTTAAGGATTGTATCCATCATTCCGGGCATAGAAGCTCTTGCACCGCTTCTAACAGAGACTAAAAGTGGATTAGATGAGTCGCCAAATTTTGCGCCCATTGCAGTCTCAACTTTTTTTAATGCGGAAATGACTTGGTCTTTTAGTTCCTTAGGATATTTATTTTTATTATCATAATAATAGGTGCATACTTCGGTTGTAATTGTGAAGCCAGCGGGAACCGGTAAGCTGATGTTTACCATTTCCGCAAGGTTAGCGCCTTTACCACCAAGAAGATTTTTCATATCTGCTTTACCCTCGGCTTTAAGATTGCCGAAGAAGTAAACATATTTTTGTTGTTTTGCCATTTTTATTTTTCCTTTAAATTAATTTAATAATACAGAAAACATTTTGATTTAATTTTATTGTTTTTTTGTTTATTTCTTTCGTCCTTTATTAAGTTGATAATTTATTAAACAAAAATTCTTTGAACGATTTTTCATCATCCATTTTAATTTGAATCTTCAAATAGAAAATATCAATATCGTCTAGTTCCTTAGAAAACTTATAGAGTTTAACTGCATCTTTTTCTGTTGTTACAACCGAGTGAGAATTTGTGTCATAAAATTCTTTTCTAATTCTATGGACTTCTTTTAAGGTATAATTTTTATGATCTCTAAACATGATCTGGTTTTGTGTATCTACTTTCGTTTGTTTCAGTGCGTTGATAAACGAAAATGGATTTGCAATTCCGGAGACCACCAAGCTTTTCTGTCCTTCAAAATCTTCTATTTTATAGAAGGTCTGTTTTTTTATATCAACGAATCCTATTGCTTCATAAAATGCCGTAAAGCTTTTTATATCGTTGAAAAATGTTTTTAAATTTACAGGCACATCGGAAATTTCAGAAAATTTTCTATTTATGATAATAGCATCCGCTCTTTTAATCGAGCTGAACGGCTCTCTCATCAATCCTGCAGGAAGTAAACTTTGATTAAATAATCCTGTATCTGTTAAGAACCGTTGTTCAAACAATAGAATGTTTACATCGCGATAAATCCAGCGGTGTTGAAATGCATCATCAAGAACTATGGCTTTTATACCGGTTTCTTTAATTAATCTTATTGCGCCTTTAACTCGATTTTCAGAAACAGCTGCTGGTGCTTTTGTTTCTTTAGCAGTATGAAAAATTTCATCCCCGCACTGATCGACCGTAGTTAGAATTTTTCCTTTGTTAGAAACCAAAACATATCCGCGAGACGCTCTTCCGTAACCTCTGCTTAATACCCCGACTAGCATACTTTCATTTTTAAGCAGATTTAAAAGATAAATCACCATCGGAGTTTTGCCGGAACCACCTACAGTAAGATTTCCTACAGATATAATTATTGCATCTACCTTTCGGCTCTTAAAAATATTTATGTCAAAGAAAATATTTCTTAGTCTAACTATCAACGCATAGATAGGAAGCAACGGAAGCAATATTATCTTTAGTAATTTCATTAAATCGATTCACTAATCAATATTTTCATAAAAACCTATTTGTCTTATCATGTAGTTCATTTAACAGCAGCTCACATTTTTCAATTTCTTTCGAAGTTTCATCGTGACTTAAATTAGCATCAACATAAATCGGATCAGAAAACAAAATATTTACCCTGGAAAAAAGCTTAGGGATTTCAAACTTATCCCAACTTTTTAGAATTCTTTTGCGTTTTATTCCAACAGCTACGAGTATGAGAGGTAAACTGCTTTTCTTTGCGGTAATAACAGCACCAGCTTTAAATTGATGAAAAGGACCTCTCGGTCCGTCCGGGGTTAAAGCTATAGACCTATTGTTTTTTGCAAAGTCTATTAAAATTCCCAGTGCCACATCGCCGCCTTGACTGCTAGAACCTCTTACAACATTAAAATTCCATTGTCTCAAAATTTTTGCTAACAAATCTCCGTCCTTGCTTTGACTCGTTAGCGCAGCAAAATTTTTATTGCGAAATAAAAACCATGGGAGTAACATACTGCCGTGCCAAAATGCGATAACAAAATTTTTCTTTTTCATTTCCATATCTTCAATTACTTGTTTATTAGTGTAATTGAATTTCAAACTTTTACAAAGAATATTCAAAGCAAAATGAAGAAGATAATATCCAGTAAATCTTAAAAAATTCTGTCGAGCCGTTTTAAGCTTCATTTAGCATTCTGTATATAATTTTCGCTGCTCTTTCAGAAGCTCCTCTTGTTCCTAACTTTGTTTTAATTTCCGACATCTTTTTCTTGATTGAGAGTAATAGGTTTTTATCGGATAAAATCCTCTTTAGTTCAGTGTAAACTTTTTCTTGAGAAACATTATCTTGAATAAGTTCCGGCGCCACTTTTTCTCCGGCGACAATATTTACCATGCCGATATTACCTACCTTAATCAATTTTTTCCCGATTAGGTATGTTAAGAAACTTGTTTTGTACACGATCACAATCGGAAGCTCGAACAGCGCAGCCTCTAGAGTAGAAGTCCCGGATTTTACTATTCCAATTTTAGCGTTCTTTAGAAAATCGTATGTATAACCCGTTACTACCTTAAAGTTATTGATGTTGGTAATCCTATTAAAAATTTTATCGTCAATATTTGGCGCGCAAGCAACAACAATTTGCATATTAAATTCTTCAGAAATTTTCTTTGCAGCCTTAATGCTCTCCGGAAATATTTTTTCAACTTCATGCAAACGGCTACCGGGAAGAATAAGCAAAATCTCTTTTTCCTGTTCAAGACCAAATTTTAGGAAGAGCTCATTTTTCGTTAAAAAAGTATAATCTTCTATTCTTTCTAATAGGGGATGCCCCACAAACTCAACATCAACGCCGCTTTTTCTATAAAAATTTTCTTCAAATGGAAATACAACCAACATTTTGGTGACAAGATTTCGAATCTTCTTAATCCTGCCAGCGCCCCAAGCCCATATTTGGGGTGAAATATAATAGACAATTTTTAAGTTTAGTTTTTTCAATTTCTTTGCAATACTTAAATTGAAGCCGGGGTAATCAATCAACACAGCATTTCGAATATTTTTTTCTTTGACAAGTTGGATTAAATCTTTTTGTACTTTTCTTATAAACGGAAGATGCTTCAGCACCTCAACAAATCCAAGAAAAGCCATTTTGTTTATGTGATAAATTAATTCCACCCCGGCGGCTTCCATTTTATCGCCTCCGATTCCGAAAATATTTATTGCGTTATCAATCTTCTTCAGCTCTTTTACCAAAGAAGCACCGTGCAAATCACCGGAGGCTTCTCCGGCAATAATTAAAATATTTTTATTAAGATTCTTCAATTTGATTTTACATTCTTCTAAAAAACCAAAGCAAGAAAATTGTCAGGGAAACAAGAGTAAAGGCTTGCAAAGTCCTTTTTTCCGATTTCAATCCCGCCTTTAAATCAAATGGAGGCTGTTCAACATTACTTGCTTTGTAACGCGTAAACCGAGGAATGAACCTTGGTACATTTTTAAGATAATCCTGATAACCCTTTCCGTAAGTTTTACTCAAATATCCTTCTTCTTCTTTTATAATAAAATGATATTGAATAAAAAAGAAAAGCAGGGCAATAATCTGCAGATAAGGAAAAATAGAGAAAGACATAACTCCAAGGCCGAAGTACATTAAAATATTTCCAACATAAAGAGGATTTCTAACCCGCCCAAACGGACCGCTTACGACTAAAAATGTTCCGCCAACGCTGCCTGTTGTGCGAGTTTCGCTTCCCGCCCAGCTTACTCCCCACAATCTTATTAATTCGCCGGTTACAGCAATTATAAAACCAATAATTAAGCTCCACACATTTGCGTCTTCATAAAAAAACATTAACAATAAAAATGGTATCGGAGTATAACTCCGGTATTTGAAAAATTTAGATGCGATGTTTGACATAATATATTTTTTTCTTGTTAAATTATTTTCTGTGATTAAATAATACCGGCAGGTTTTAAAACAAGCCGGGGCGAACACATTCTATTCAGTCATATAAATTTCTTTTCGCTTAAGCTCGGCTTGATGACGTTTCTTCAATCTCTTTTTTGATCTTAGCTGGTCTATTTTCAATATCACATCATCAAAATTATTGTAAGGGAAATAGGTGATTCTTTCCAACTCACAGAATTTTAGCAAGTCATCTTTTGCAAAAATGAAATCGCAAAATTGTGAGGTATATTTATCAGAATTTCCGTCACCAATGAATATTGTAAAATCTTCATCGCTACTATGACTGATAATATGATTTCGTTTGCAGTTTGCTGATGTTGTGCAGCTTGCATCGAAATAAGGAAATTCTGGGGCAAAACGGTTATTTTCGTCTATTTCTAATTTATTGGAGTAAACACTTACATGATTAAGATTTTCTCTTTCAAAAATTCTCTTGATATAAAGATCAAAACCATCGCTTAGTACAATAAGCTCGATCTTATTTTCAGCACAATATTTATCAAGGTTTTTAAAAGTAGAATCAATTTCCAATTTATCAATAAAATTTTTTAATCTACTAATGTCAATTCCTCCCACCGAATCGCATAACATCAACCAGCAATCTTTAGCCGATATTTCGTCTTTCAGGAGGCTTGTAATTATTGAGTCAACTTTTTCTTTGTTGCCAAACTCCCGGAAGATTGCTTCGCCAACATCTTCTTTTGAAATTGTGCCGTCAAAGTCTACAAATATTTTGAAAACCTTTTCCATCATTATCAATTAGTTAGCACCATTTTTTTTACATCTACAAAATCATCAGCCATAAATCGGTAAAAATAAATCCCCGGTTTCAATCCTTGTGCTGAAAAAAAAACATGATTTTCTCCAGCAGGGAAAGTTTTATCGTCAATTTGGCTTATCAACGCAACGTGTCCGTCATAAAATTCGATCGATACCCTTGAAGTTTTTGGCAAATAAAAACTTATTTCAGTTGAATCGGAAAAAGGATTGGGAGAATTTTGCATAACAATAATATCTGATGACTCTCCGAAATAATTTACTCTTGCAATATCAGACGTCTGGATATTGCTTACAGGGTCTGTTTGTTCAATTCTATAATAAAGAGTTCCGGTTGTGTCGGGAACATCAAAGTATTGAAACGTGTTGTTGTTTGCTGATCCGTTTGAACGAATTGCTCCAACATTTTTCCATGTCATTGTTCCTGCATCCGATTCAACAGCTCTCTCGATATTGTATAATGACTTTCCTCTTTCGTTTGCAACATTCCAAGCAATTTTGATTGAATCGTTTTGTACGATAGCTTTCAAATTGGATATTTGTGAAATATACGCTCCATTGTTAAAGATCTTTTGACCGTAAATTTTATTTATGCTGTTGCGGCGGTTTTTAAAAACCGCAATTGCTTCCCCCAGACCGTTTGGAACAAGGTTTAAATAGCTTTTGGGAGTATTAAAATTTGCCGCTACCGCAAGGCCAAGCGGATTCCATAGCATTTTTCCGCTATTATCAAATCGCTGTGAATAAATATCTGCATAAGTGGAATCGTTTCTACTGTCAATCCATGCCACAATTACGCCACCCTTACCGTCGCTAATTAGACGCTGACCAAATTGTATACTTCTGAAACTTGTAACCGGCACTCCTGATTTTTCCCACATTGGTCTTCCGTGTTTGTTAAACTTTTGCAAATAGATTTCTTTGGTTTTATCATTTTCATTTGTCCAACTTAAAACAATCCCGGAGTCTACTTCAACCGCAACAGGATTGACCTGATTTCCTTTAAGATTTGTTATAAGTTTTCCACCGGGAATCCAAAGCGGGATTCCTTTGTCGCTGATAAGTTGATGATAAATCACTCTGTCAATTCTTTGCGTCTGCCAGGCGACATATATTGATGTGCCAAGTTTCGTAATAAAATAATTTAGAACGTTGTGAACTCTACTGGAAATTTCAATCGGCTTATTACCCCAAACTTCTTTTCCTTCCCGGCTAATGTGCTGACCGAAAAGTATAACTCTTTCGTTTATAACTTCAAGCCAAAACACAAATACTCCCCCATCTTCATCGGCAATTACAGAGGTCATATTTTTTTTAATCCTGGATTTATTTAGGCTAATTCCGTCATGCTTAAAAATTTCCATTCCACCCGGTGAAAATTTCTTAACAATAATTCTGTAATCACCGGTAATTTCCGGTTCTTTAGCCACATAAGAAATAAAAGTGTTTCCATCATTATCTGAGTTAGCAGAATAATCACTTATGTCATCTCTCGAGCCGGAAATATCTATACCGTTGTCGGTCCATAATAAAGTTCCGTTTTGCGAAACACGCTGTGCAAGTAAGTCTCCGTTTTTTGATCTTGCAAAGTCTTTCCAGATTACAACAGCGCTATTAGGAAGACTTGCCGTACAGACGGGGTTTTCAGCTTGTCCTAAAAGACTTGTTATTTTTTTACCATCAGCCCTAAAGCTTATTCTGCCGCTCTCGTCAACGTGCATAAAAAAAATCTCATTCTGAAAGCCAAATTTATTATCCTGCCAAAAAACAAATGCGCCATTATTTTTATCACTTATAGCGGAAATATTAATCGGATCAACTGTTTCAATTGCTAAGGAAGTATTTATAGCCGGGTTGCTAACCCACTGAGCGAAGGAAGCCTGTGTTATAATAAAAGCAAAAATTGCAGCTAATAATAATTCGAATTTTCGTTTGTTATGAGACAAAACTTAAATCCTCATTAAACCTAACGCTTACTAATTTTGAAATACCTTCTTCTTGCATCGTTACGCCGTAAAGAGTGCTGGCAGCTTCCATGGTGCGCTTGTTGTGTGTTACTACTATAAACTGAGTATCCTTGCTGAAGTCATGAATTATTTTTGTAAATCGGTCTATGTTTGCGTCGTCGAGCGGTGCATCAATTTCGTCAAGTATACAGAATGGACTCGGTTTTACTAAATAAATTGCAAATAAAAGTGCAATTGCGGTTAAAGTTTTTTCTCCTCCCGAAAGAAGTTCGATTGATGTCGGTCGTTTTCCTTTCGGTTTTGCTATAATTTCGATTTTTCCTTCAAGCGGATCGGCGTTTTCTTCAAGGCGCAGGTCTGCTTCATCGCCGGGATTAAATAATCCTCTAAAAATATTTATGAAGTTCGTTCTTATCTTTTCAAAAGTATCCATAAAAAGAGTCTGAGCGTTGATGTTAATTTCTTCGATAGTCTTAACAATATCTTTTTCGGATTCTATCAAATCATTACGTTGCTTATTCAAAAATTCAAATCGTCCTCTCTCCTCTTCGTATTCGGAGTAAGCAAGAAGATTTATAGGGCCAAGATTTTTAATCTGCTGCTTTAATGAATGAACCTCTTCTGTTCTCTGTTTAAAGTCAAATGTTTCGTTGTCTTCAAATTCCTTTAGCTCAAGAGAGAGTGAATAATTTTCTTGAACGTTTTCTTGAAGAGAATTTATTTTCATCGCAAGTTCATTAAGCTTCATTTCGGATGAATGAACAGCCTCGGAAACGATGTCTTTCTCTTTTCTTAAGCTTCGCTGCTTGTTTTCGATTTCCGAAATTTTCAATTGAACCATTTTATATTCCGAATCGATTTTATTTTCTTCTTCAGTCAATATTTGCTTACCAAGTTCAAGATTTTCTTGTTCGATTTTCTTTTCCGAAATGATATTACTTAGCGTTTGCGCTTCGTCCTGCGAGGATGAAATATCCATCTCTCTTTTGGAAACAGACTTCTTAATGTTTTCAATCGACTCATTTGCATGACGAATTGCATTTTCAGTATTTTTCTTTTCGCCGAGCATCCTTTCTAATTCAAGGTTAAGTTTGTTTTGTCCGGCTAGCACCGAATTAAATTCAACTTCAAAATTTTTGAAATCCTGCTCCAGTAACTTTTGATTGGCATCCGCTATTCGTTTCTCCTCGACTTGATTGGAAAGAAGCGAATAAAGTTCTGTACGCTCATTATCAAGCTTATTGGACTCACCTACAATATCTTGAATTTCCTGTCGAGTTTTTTCAATTTCATCGTTTGCTTTTTTCTTTTCAAACTCGAACTGAGCAATTTGTTTTTCGACATTTGCAAGATCGTTTACTAAAAGCCTGCCGCGTTCCGATAGAACCTTAAGGTCAATTTCATTAATTTTTTCTTCAAGGCTTTGAATATCGCGGCGAAGATTTTCAAGGTCGTTTTCCCGTTGCGGGTATTCATCTTTTAATTTATCAAGCAACTGTTTCCTGCCAAAAAGCGAATCGTCTAGGCGCGGAGCAGAACCGGCTTCAATTATTCCTGACTTCTCCAGGTAATCGCCGTTTAGAGTAGCAAAATTAAAATCATTGTATCTCTTTGATAAATTAAAGGCGGTGTCTAACGAATCAACAATTACCGTCTTGCTTAATATTTTTTCAAAATAAACTTTCCACTTGTTCTCTGTTTGAATAAAATCTTTTGCCCAACCGAGAAATCCTGATTCTTTAATTAGCTTTTTTGATTTTTTTCTTAGAAGCACTGCTGAAATTTTATCAAAAAATCCTTTCTTTTTTTCTTCAGTTATATTTGAAAGAGAAAAGGAAGCCTTACCGACTTCATGGTTTTTTAAGTATTCGATTCCGTTTTTTAAATCTTCTAAGCTTTCAACAAGAATATTATTTAAATTATTCTTCAACGAAGCTTCAACCGCAAACCGGTAAAATTCCGGAGAGTTGCCGATATGAGCTAGTAAAACTTTCTGCCCGCTTGCCCAATCATTATTTTCAAGCAAAGCCTTAGCGCCTTTGGAAACGCCCTCAAGCGTGTCTATCAAGTTCTGAATGAAATTAATTTTATCTTTTATACTGTTGATTACGCTTTTTATCTCAAGCTCTTTCTCTTTCAACTCGTTCAAATCTTTTTCGAGTTTTTCTTTATCTTTTTGTTTTTGAAGATAGTTCGCTTCAGCCTCAGCTAATTTTTCTTCAGTCTCCTTTTTCTCCTGACTTAATTCTTCCAGGTAACCGACTGTCTTTGCAACGTTGCCCGTTAAAGATTGAATTTTTTCATTGAACTTGCCGATTGAAAGATTTTTTGCTTCCAAAGATTTCTCAACGTTTGAAAGTTCATTTTCTTTGCCGGTAATTTCTTTAAATTTATCAAGTAAAAACTCTGACTGTGCTTTCAGAAAATTTCTTTTTTCTTCAAATTCAATTCGAAGATCATCTATATTTTCTTTTATTGAAACTTTCTCTGCTTCTTTTGATTCAATTTTATCACCAAAATCTTTTAGCGCTGACGAGCCTTCATTTAAAGTCTTCTCTGTATCTAAAAGCTGCTTATTTAGCTCTTCAAGCTCTTGTTTGAAGCGTACGGCATTTTTTTCTAAGGAATTTTTTCTTTCTTCAGAAACCGAGACACTGTTTTGAGCATTAAAAATCTTTTCGGTTTGTGTGTTTAATTCAGAGCGCTTTATTTTTAACTGAAATTCTATATCGGAGAGATTCTGTTTAATTATTTTTATTTCATCATCAAGTTTAGCCAATTCGGAGTCAAGACTAATTTTCTTCTGAAAATTTTCTTCCTTGCCCTTCTTTGCTTCGTTTTTCTGAAGATTGAAAAGAGATAATTCTCTCTCTGCTAGTTCAAGTTCAAGCTCACGAAGCGTTGACGAAACTTTATTATACTTGTCCGCTTTTTTTGCTTGACGCTCAAGAGAGTTTACTTTTTTTTCTACTTCTGAAACAATATCGTTTACACGGGTAAGGTCTGACTTTACATCGTCAAGTTTTTTCAAGGCAAGTCGGCGGCGAAGTTTATATTTATTAACGCCGGCGGCTTCTTCAAACATAACGCGCCTTTCATCGGTTTTGTTATTTAAAATGGTTTCCACCATTTTAAGCTCAATAACGGAATAAGCGTTTGAACCGATGCCGGTGTCCATAAAAAGATTTGTAATATCTTTTAATCGGCAGATGTTTTTGTTTAGGAGATATTCGCTCTCGCCTGATCTAAAAATTCTTCTGGTAATAGTAACTTCGGAATATTCGGTTGGAAGTATTCCTTTATTGTTATGTATCGTCAAAGAAACTTCTGCCATACCCATCGGTTTTTTATTTGAAGTTCCGTTGAAGATAACGTTTTCCATCTTATCGCTTCTTAAAGTTCCACTTCGCTGCTCTCCTAGGCACCACCTAATTGCGTCTACAATGTTAGTTTTGCCACAGCCGTTCGGTCCTACGATAGAGGTTACGCCTTCGTTAAAATTTACGAGAGTCTTTTGCGCAAATGATTTGAATCCGAATATTTCGAGTTTTGATAAATACAATTGTCTTTATCCTAAAATTTTGAATTGCTTAAAAGTCAACCAGATATAATCGAATGCCGAATCTTTAATTTGATAATAAAGCAGAAATCCCCCGGCAATAAAAATTATGATCAAAATGCTATAAAAATATACACTGCCTGCATTAACGTCAAAGATAACGTAAATTCCCTTCATCAAACGGTAAAAAATCCAAAGCGAAAAAATTAAAAGCCCTGCGTAAATGTAGAGGTTAGCCACATTAGCATCGAGCGATCTGAATAAAATAATTCCTACCGGAATAAGTAAAACGAGAGGTAAAAAAGACCAAATAACCGTAAAGTAAACGCCGGATAAAAATATTTTGTTCCTTACAAAAAAGGAAGCGGCTTTTACTATAGCCGTGACTGCCAAAAGAAAAATTACAAAAATTACTGTGAGCCAAATGAGAGATTGAATTGGGTGCCAGGCAAGATAACTAACTGTCTTAATTATTCCGTTGGTTCCGAACGATAATAGAAATTTTTCAAGAAAAACATTTTCACGGAAGTAAAACAAAAGATTACTAAAAATTAATGAAGTTGTCGCGGCGATTATTAGTGCAAGAATAGTTGAATGATAACTCGACATAATTCTCATATCCCTTACATCGGCGAAAAAATTATAAGGGCGCATAAGCGCACGGGATGCATCTTCACGGAATTTTCTTCCCGAGTTTACCAGCACTCCTAAAGCGATTGCTAAAACAAGTCCAAATAAAATAAATACAATCGGCGAGTTATCTTTTTTATTTCCGATTGGAATAGTTACTCTATCGGTATTGTGAAGTTTTGAGTATATTACTTTATAGCCTAACCTGTTTATGCTTCTACCTTCGCCGCATATTCCGAGTTTATAAAGATTTTCGTTGTTGTATCCGGCGCTTAAAGAAGCATAGTCGCCCCGGTAATCAAACATTGAGTTGATGAAGAAACCAGACAGAGGATAATTTTCCGAATAATCAAACAAGTCTTCAAAATATTTTGCCTGAGCTTCAAAGGAATGATCATTTAAGTAACCGTCGGTATTTCCCATGTTTACCATATAAGTTGCTTCGCTAATAAAAACTTTAGCTGTACCCAATTTACTTTGCGCAACTTTTAGTTTATCGCCAATTATATTTACCGGCGTGTTATAAAATTCTATCCCGTACAAATCCAAATTATCTACGGGCAAAATATTAGCTCCACTGAAAGATGCATAAGTTAAAAAGTTGGTTTCCTTTTTAACGATTTCGGATAAATCTTTTATTAATGAATTATGGATTTCGGACTGCGGTAAGTAGGAACTGCCCAATCCAATTGCGGCAATAGCAGAATATCTTTTGTATGCCGTTAAAAAGTTGGTCAAATAATTTTCACTTCGTGTAATGAAATTACTTTCATCGGCAATATTCTCGGGAATGGAATTTATTGGAAGCTCAACAAAAGCAAGTAAGCCGTACTTTTCACATAATTCTAAATAGTAAGGATGGGGAACGCTCTTTTCAAAACGGACTGCATTGAAGCCAAGGTCTTTTATCATCTTGATGTCCTGGTCCATCTGCTGATAATTTTCAAGATTTCCATAGTCATAATAAGACGGAACGTAAGTTACTCCCTTTAAGGAAAAATCATCGCCGTTAAGTTTAAGAGATTCTTTACCGGAGGATAAAGAATAAAATGAAATTGAACGAATTTCCCTATCAATCAAATTTGTTCCGCTCCAAAGTTCGATATAAGCCAAATAAGATTGCGGGTCTGAGGGCGACCATAGGACTGGCGATGTTAATTCAAATGTTTCATTAATGTCTTTGTCTTTGTTCGGGATAAGTTGTAAGTCATAATCCTGGGCATATTGGGTGCCACCGTTGTTTGGAGAAACGAACCTCATCTTCAAAACATATTGAGATGATGTTGATAGAGTATCTTTTGTAAAATCGCGATTTTCAATTCTGGATCTTAAAGTGATATTAGCTCTGTTCGAAGTAGGATTGTATTTGTATGATAAATCCAGATTTGTAATTGAAATATTTGGAGTCTCCAGAATATACACATCTCTAAAAATCCCGCCAAAGTTGTGAGGGAAAAGAAATCTTTGCTTAACGGGGATAGTGTTTTTAGAATCCAGGCTATAAAATAATCTTACCGATAAAATATTATTCTTACCGGGGTGAAGAATATCTTTTGGCAATTTAACTGTAAATGGGAACTCTCCGCCGGTATGGCGGTAAATTATAACGCCGTTAACGGAAATATCGGCAGAGTAATTAATTCCTAAAAAATTTATCCTTAGCCTGTGGTTGTTAACCTGATCTCCGGAGAGATAAAATCGTTTTTCGAAGGTAAGTTCGCCGTTGCCATGAAAAATGGAAGGGACATTAATATCGACGGCTTTGTCTTCTTTTTTATTAGATGGAAAAACTTGCCAAACGCCGTCAAGCGAAATGATTTGCCTGGTTTCGGTTATACCAAAAAACGTAGAATCAGAAAGATTTATTGTGTTTTTGGGTAATTCCTTGAAAATTATTTGTCCATTGCTTTGGTGGGAGAAAAAAATTAGAAAGATTAATAAAGTAAGATAAAAAAATTTGGAGAGACCCATCCGTATAATTCGTCCTAAAATAATAAAAAAAGTGGCTAAATATACTAAAGAAAGGAGGGGAAATCAACGTAAATGTTATAGTAGAATTCGTCATTTTCTCTTAATGTCGAGCTTAAATGTAATAATTAAGTCATGTTAGGCATGTTTTTTCCCAATTGCCCCGCCATTTATGGCGGGGATTTAATCAACAAAAAATGATATTGGCTTTAGCCACATAAACTGCAAATATGGGGCTAAAGCCCATGTTTTGATTGTGTGACTCTGCCCCGGCATGAATGCCGGGGCAATACAGAAACACTATATCTTAGAAACAACTTCAGAATAATAATTGGAATATTTATTCATCACTTCTGAATTTTCACACAGCCTCATAATGTCGGGGCAAATGTAGTATCATAATGCGCAAGGTGACTAATTAAAAGATACTCTTTTTAAGCTACCTGAATTATTCCAATAAATGATTCGGCTTTGAGGCAAGCTCCGCCAACAAGCGCACCGTCTATGTCTTTTTGAGAAAGCAATTCTTTTGCATTATCCGGTTTAACGCTTCCACCGTATTGAATTATGATTTTTTCGGCTGCGGCAGAGGAAAATTTGTCGGAAATTAAATTTCTAATAAAATTATGTACTTCCTGTGCTTGATTTGGAGTTGCTGTTTTCCCGGTCCCTATTGCCCAAACAGGCTCATAAGCGATAATGATTGTGTCGAGGTCTTTTTCTGACAAACCATTTAATCCTTCATAAACCTGTCTTTTTATAATTTCATTGGTCACTCCGGATTCTCTTTCGTCAAGGGTTTCGCCTACACAAAAGATCGGTTTTAATCCGCTGCTTAAAGCTTTCTTGATTTTTTTGTTTATTAAATCATCAGTTTCTCCGAAAATATGCCTGCGTTCCGAATGACCGAGAATAACGTACTCACACCCGGAACTAAGAAGCATTGAAGCTGAAATTTCACCTGTGAAAGCCCCATTTTCTTCAAAATACATATTTTGAGCCCCTAATTTTATAATAGAACCACTTATCAAAGAAGCTGACAGGCTTAGTGATGTAAAAGGCGGACAAATAATCACGTCGCAGTTTGTTTTTTCTTTACCAAGTCCTTCAATTAATTTTGAAATTAAGTTTTGTGATTCCGTAAGATTATTATTCATCTTCCAGTTTCCGGCAATTACTTTTCTACGCATCTTTCCCTCGACGTTTTAAGTTAAAAAAAATCAGTAATTATACTCCCAAATTACAAAAGAACGGAATCCGCTTCAATTGTATTAGCGAGTCGAGACGGAAATGTGAAAAGTCCCTTTAGCCTCGGTAGGTTTTGACCAAAATCTTAAGGTCGACTAAATCTGTTCGATAACCATTTGCTTCAGCGACCCAATCCATAGTGGGTGATCATTCAGACTTTCTACAAGCTGAATTTTTTCACCGCCGTGATCCACAAATAGTTTTTGATATTCAATTCCGATTTCAACTATCGTCTCAAGGCAGTCGGCAACAAAGGCGGGGCTAAAGACCAGAATTTTCTTAGCTCCTTTTTCAGCTTTTTCGATAATTATTTTATCAGTAAATGGTTCAAGCCATTTTTTATCAAGGCGCGACTGAAAACAAACTGTGTATGCATCTTTGGGTAATTGAAGCTTTGCCGCGAGCAAGCGCGTGGTTGCATAACAGGCTGCTTTGTAGCAAAATTTATTTGCATCCGTGATCTCATTTTCGCAGTTGTGTTCTGCACATGGCTTGCCGTCATCATAAACTTTGTCTACTTGTCTAAGCGGAAGTCCGTGGTAGCTGAAAAGTATATGATCGTATTCATTAAGATTATAATTTTTTGTTCTTTCAATAATCGTGTTGATAAAGCCTTCATTATCATAAAATTGGCTGATAATTTTTATTTCGGGAATTACCCACCATTTGCTAATTATTTTCATTGCCTTTTCAACGGCAGAACCTGTGCTTGCAGAGGCATATTGCGGAAATAATGGAATGATGATTATCTTTTGATAAGCTTTCTTCTTCATCCTTTCGAGCACTTCCTCAATACCGGGGTTTTGGTAGCGCATTGCAATTTCAACTTCAAAATCACTGTTTAATTCTTTCTGAAGTTTATCTTTTACGCTGTTACCATAAATTATTATCGGTGATCCGTTTTCCCGCCAAAGTTGTTTATAGATTTTTGCAGATTTCGGTGAGCGGAATGGAACTATGATTAGGTTAACAAGAAGTATTCTTAGTAACCAGGGTATATCAATAACACGCGGATCATTTAAAAATTCATAAAGATATTTCCTTACGTCGGATACGGAAGGACTGTCGGGTGTACCGAGGTTTATCAACAAGACGCCGATTTTTGGATTCATATTATTAAGTTAGATTATAAAAGAAATTACCAGCCCATTCTTTTGCGCAATGATGTTATATGCGCAATATGATGCTTGCCGTGCCATGCATAAATACCGAGATTTCTTCCAAGAGAAACCAAACCATTTTTGGGATGAAGAAAAGTTTTGCTGAAATCTTCCAGAGTCATTGACTTGAGTAATATTACGAATCTTTTATGAAGTGAATCAAACAAGTCAAGGGAAACAGGGACCGGTGTGTTAATAGAATCAGCTAACTGCGCCCACAAGTTTTCATCGTAAGGTTTAACAGCCGGATTATCTTCCGTAAGAGCAAGTTTAAACCTGATGTAAGAATTCATGTGACTGTCAGCTAAATGATGGACAACCTGCCTTACTGTCCAGCCACCGGGGCGATAAGTAGTGTTTAGCTGTTCTTCTGTAAGTCCTTTTACAGCATTTCTAAGAAGGGAGGGCGCTTCCTCTAAATCGTGAATATACTTATTTTTAAATTCGTTTGTTAGTTCTCCCTCATATTGAAATTTGCCGATAGGATATTTAAGAGCGTCAAGATTTGTTTCTGTCATTTTATACCTCAAATTTATTTACATTAAAGATCTTTATCTGATGATTATTTTTGCAATTCACTTCCATTATATTTGAAATTGTCTGCATAACATGAGTTATTAAATATTTTTTGTCAATTGCCCCGCCATTTATGGCGGGGATTAGTGTAAAAAAGATAATTATGGCTTTAGCCACATAAATAGCACAAATGGGGCTAAAGCCCTGTATTTATTGGAGTTCATTTCACCCCGACATAAATGTCGGGGCAATAAAAAGACACATTAATGTAGTCATATTTCAAAACCATAATTAGAATATTTATTCATCTCTTCTGAATTTTCACACAGCCTCTTCAAGTCGTGGGTTGCTTAACATAAAACCTTATTTATTAACCGTTTCAACGGTTTTTAATACCTAAATAAAAACTAGCGATTAACTTGGGTAATTTTTTTATCTATTCATGCTATTAGCTTTTTTACTTCAAAAACACCATTTTTTTTGTATCAGTAAAAGTTGGAGTAACGAGCCGGTAAAAATAAACTCCGCTTGATAAATGTCCGGCAGAAAAACTAACTGAATATTTTCCCTCTGTCTTTTCTTCTTCTATCAAATCAGCAACCTGATTTCCCAAAACATCATAAATCTTTAATGAAACATATCCGTCTTTAGCAAGATCAAATTTTATTGTTGTGTTTGGATTAAAAGGGTTTGGATAGTTTTGATAAAGGCTAAAGGTTGTGGGATTAGAAGGATTTAAGATATTTCCAAGGCTATTTATGTCTTGAAATTTAATTCTTGCGTTTGAAATTGCATTTCTCAAATCGTTGAGGCTATATCCGCCGGCAACAGCAAAGGCAACGTCAATTGTATCGTGTGCCGGGATGCTAAAAGGACCGCCGGAAGTAACTTCGGAAATATCTCCTGGACCAGCCTTAGGCTTTCCAATTCCGCTTGAAAGCGCCTGCCATTTTTCAGCGAAAGAGAATCCATCGTAGATTTGAAAACCATTGTCACCACCCGGATTTAATATTCCCCAGTAGCCATAATTGTTGGAAGAAATCAATGCGGTGCTTACCCATTTATTCTGACTGCTATTGCCATGGTAAGCATAGCCGAGCTTTCCAGTTGTATCATAAGCCGTATAATCGCTATCTCCGCCGCTGGTTAAATCCCAATCGAAGAAAAGTCCCGCATATAAATTTGAAAGTGTCGAGTTATTATTATTGACAATGCTGTATCTAAGAATTATATAATTGTTGTCCGGCGGATTAGCAAAAGAATAAGAACGAAGCTTAATTGTTACGCCAAGTTTATTTGCCAGGGCTCCGTTATCATTAAAAACAGTTGTACCTTCTTGATACCCGTCGCTTGAGTTAAGAAGAGAGAAAGGTTGAACAGTTTGGAAAGCGGTATCTTCATATTGTCCCTGGGCAGAATCTCTTGCCTCATCTGAAATCTTGTTTGCGGAAGTACCGAGCATAAGTGCACCTTCAAACATTAGGCTGCCATCGCCTTGAAATGAAAAGCCATCGCCTTCAATATTAGTGGAGTAATCATTATAACCTAAAGCGCCTTTGCTTGTAATTGTAAGAGCAACGTTATTACCGGACTGAGTTGCATAAGATGGATTAACCAGCATATTAAACATCTGGAAATCTTTATAGTTTCCGCCGGTAAAACTAAGATTAAATTGAAGTAAATAATTTAGCGGCAATGTGCTGTCAAGTTTTATTGTAAACATTGCTGAAGAATTATCTAAAGAATCCAAGGTTCCCATGTGTGTAATATTAAAGCTGGTGTTTTCCAAAGTCGAGTAGGAGTTGTAATCTTGAAGTGCAACTTTTATGTTGTCTACCGGTTGAAGATAATTTTTAAATTTAATCATGATAGAGACAGTTTCGCCGGGTTCAAGAATGCCATTGTTATTATCACCTGGAGCATTATCAAAAAATTGAATATCATCTGCACGGATTGCTTGTGAATTTGTATCGGCTAAAGCTTTGTAAGCATTGATTCTTCCATAACCTAACTGATGATAGTAAGCTGCGTTTGAAGTTAGCGTATCAATAACATCGCTGTTTACCCTAATCTGCTGCGCAACTTGGAGTGGATTGTAATTTGGAAAGTGAGAAATAACAAGCCCTGCAAGTCCAGCAACCAAAGGTGAAGCAAACGAAGTACCATCGCCTCCCGGCAATAAATATGTATTTGGTTGCCAGGTGGAGCTTATATTGTTG
>JAKBMG010000051.1:0-1506 GCA_021831685.1 Bacteroidota bacterium
GCTCTGGTCGAGGGTCGTCGCCATCTCGATCCCCTCGCGCATGTACATCATCGCGCCCGCCTCGGCCACCACGGCCTCGCCGGGGTCGAGCGTGATCACGACGGCCTGGAGGTCGTCGCCGAGGATGCGGTAGTCGATCTGGTCGGCCATGTGGGCGGGTCGCGGCGGGGGGTCGGCCACGCCGGCGACGCTCGGACGGCGGATCGCGAAGAAGTCTTATCGGGGGGAGGAACTTACCGCCGGTACCTCTTCCGCTAACCAGGCTTGCTCAACAGGAGAAAAAGGTCCCGCAGCTCCGTTTGCTCCTCTTCCAAAACCGGCAGCAATAATTACAATTGATAGAACTATACTTTGGGACGATAAGAGAGCTGCAATACTGCAAACAAAAACAATACTCTCATATACTAATATAAACGGTCTTCTATGCATGCGGTCGCTGGCTATGCCTACTCCTAAGCTTAATACCGCCCCAAATAAACCTGCTGCACTTAGCACCAAACCTATATGGAACCCATTCCATCCTAATGCATGTAAATATAAAGCTAGATCAACAACAAGCGCCCCCTGACCAACGCTTCTCACTGCACGTGCCAGAACCAACCGCTTTGTAGTTGGGTGAAGATCTCTAAGTCTCATCAAATTATCTTAGTATTTTAAAGAAAGTTATTTTGTTATTCTAATATTCCAAAATTAGCAACATGAAAATTACAAATGTTTTATTAAATTCACTGTTGTCCAAAATAATTATGGAATTTATTTTAGATAATATACTTCTATAAATTAATTATATGCCGCTCCTCCGGAGCTTTATCTTTTTTCCATCTTTTTCTACTAATATGTCACCGCTCTGCGGTTCTGCTCATTTTGTGGAGCTTGCCACGCTTGCCCCGTTTGCGGGGTTTGCCCCGGCAAAATAATATTCAAATTAATATTTATATACGGACAACAATTTATATCATTACAAAAATTGCCATTGGAAAATCAATGAATTGATTAAAAAAATTATTCCTACCTATTTTATATCTAAATGTTGACATATTCTGAATGCACTCTCAATGCACTGCTCTTCACCTTATCCTGGCTAATTCTTATAATTTACTCAAATCGATCACCGTTGGAGGTAAGCCGTTAAAGGGCTGATTTATATTGTTTCGAACAAGTAGTATACGACTTCAGAGCATGTGTGAAAATTAGTTTTCAAAGAATAAATATTAATATTTTTGTATAAGCTATTTTGGTTTTCTATTATTAAGTCACTTTACACAAAAGGTTATTATTGCATAATGAGAAACCTCCGAGGTTTTCCTAAACCTCGGAGGTTTTGCAATTCACTTCCATTATATTTGAAATTGTCTGCATAACATGAGTTATTAAATATTTTTTGTCAATTGCCCCGCCATTTATGGCGGGGGATTAGTGTAAAAAAGATAATTATGGCTTTAGCCACATAAATAGCACAAATGGGGCTAAAGCCCTGTATTTATTGGAGTTCATTTCACCCCGACA
>JAKBMG010000051.1:1516-12201 GCA_021831685.1 Bacteroidota bacterium
GGGCAATAAAAAGACACATTAATGTAGTCATATTTCAAAACCATAATTAGAATATTTATTCATCTCTTCTGAATTTTCACACAGCCTCTTCAAGTCGTGGGTTGCTTAAAATGAAGCCTTATTAACCGTTTCAACGTATTTTTATGTCTGAACAATAACTAGCGGTCAACTTGAGCAATCTAAATACTTATATTATTGATTCACCACTCCCTAAGAATATTATATTCAACTACCTATAGTATTTGAAATAATATTTGTGATTATTACTCCAACATTCCACCCCTCCATTACTCCAATATTCCACTACTCCAACATTCCAATTCAATCTGTCTACCGTCTTCTGTTAGAAATATCCCCTGATGATGATAACCAACAAAAAAATAATTTTGCATAACGACATTTCCCTTGACAATAATATAAAAATATTATACGTTAGTAAGTAAGTGATTACAACATTATTTGAACGAAGGAAAAAATGTCAAGAGAGACAACAGACATACGGCAAGAACAAATTAAGAAGGCTGTGCTGGACATAATTGCAGACGAAGGTCTGCAAAATATTTCTACCAGAAACCTGGCAAAAAGAATAGGGCTTTCCGAAGGAGCTATATTTCGCCATTTCCCGACCAAACGCGATATTATAAAAGGAATCATGGATGATGTTGCTAATGATTTAATAGGGTCTCTAAGAAATATTGTTCTTAAACCTGAAAAAGCAGAAGATAAACTATTCAAATACTTGTGCCAAAACGTTAAGTATCTAAAAGAAAATAGGGGTATTACCATGCTTCTGTTTTCAGAAGCTGCTCATCTTGGCGACAAGGAACTTAAAGAAAAATTGAATCATATTTTATATGAACAAAAGCAGTTCATAATTAAAATGGTTAAGGATGGAATAAAAGAGGGAGTATGGGATAAATCTGTTAATGCAGAAGATGTTGCTATCATTTATATGGGCATTCCAATTACATTCAATATTGAATTTGTGTTGAATAAAAACGGACTTAATGCCGACAATTTCTGCAGAAGAATGTATACTTTAATCTTAAAGATATTAAAAAACTAAAAAATTTTACCTGATAAGGTAAGTAACTGATTACTAACAAATAAAATAAGGAAAAATAATATGTTCAATATACCCGAATGGACGTTTGAATTTCATGGGCATCGCTGCCCGTTCATGCCGATTGGCTATAGAATGGGAATCCTTGCATTAGAAATATTAAAAGTAGGGAAAAGCTTAGACCACCAAATGCACGTTTTCTCAGAAATGGGTGTTGGCCATCCGCAAGGATGTATGCAGGACGGGATTATGTCTGCAACCGGTGCAACTTTCGGTAAAGGAATGATTGAGAGAATGAACTACGGAAAAGTTGCGGCAATCTTTTGGTATCCCGGCAAAAAAGATGCTATCAGAATTGTACTCAAAAACGAATTTCAAGATAAACTTGCACCGCATGAATTCTTCAAGTTTCGCAAACAGGGAATAGAACCTTCCGAAATTCCGGAGAATGTGAGAAAAGATATAATTGATATAGTCCTTAATGCTACAGTGGAAGAACTTTTCAATGTATCAATTCTGCATGACTTTAAATATACACCGGTTAAAGGATCCTTCAACAAAGCAAAATGCGAAGTGTGCGGTGAGTATACTTTTGAAAGGTACTTACGGGAAAAAGATGGCAAGAAAGTTTGCATCCCTTGTTCAGGAAGAGAAGCCGAAGAAACTGTAATCCATTTACCCAACTTGCATACTGCAGGTAAATCTTAAACAGAGGAGATGAAAAAAAAATGGATATTAATAGTACGCTCTTAATGGCAATCATTTTCTCTTTTCTGCTGGCTTTTATATTCTCGATGTTCGGTCAGGGAGGAGGATCAGTATATTCCCCGTTGTTAATTCTTCTTGGTTACGCGGTGTTGACTTCCACATCTACTTCACTGGTATTGAATTTAATAACATCTATGTCGGCAGGATATATTTTTTACAAGAATAAAATGATTGACATGAAAGCATCATTCATGTTTGTGCCGGGCATTGTTGTTGGCGCCTTTGCTGGTGGTGTTATGTCTAAATATGTTAACTCAAACGTCTTATTATGGCTGTTTGTGTTCTTTTTACTCATTCTCGGAGCGCGAATGATGTTGACCTATTGGGAAAAAGGAAAGGGCAGCGAAGACGAACCTATGCCGCGCTTATCTACATCAATGTACGTGCTAATTGTAGTTTTCAGTTTTCTCGTCGGTATCATTTCCGGATTACTTGGTGTCGGAGGCGGCATATTGATCGTTCCTTTCATGACCTATGTCCTCAAGTACCCAACAAAGTCCGCTGCTGGTTCGTCGCATTTGATCATATCCTTCTCGGCACGTGCCGGAATCTTAGGTCATGCAACATCTCACCGGCTCGATTATCCCTTGATAGCAATAACCGGCATTGCCGTTTTCATCGGCGGAAACCTTGGCGCAAGATTCAGCTTGAGGGTTAAACCTAAAATGATAAAGGCTGGACTCGGTCTTATAATGTGGGCGCTTGCAGCCCAGATCTTATTAAAACTTTCAAAAATTATGTGAGCTATATATGAAAAAAATATTTATAATTCTTATCGGTTTCATATTAATCAACTCTGCCTTTGCTCAGCAAAAAGTAAATTGGAACGGTTATCTGCAGTATCGTTTTTCAGATAACTACCTTAATCAAACTGAATTTTCCGTAAGAAGGGCAAAGTTCTGGGTAAATGGTTTAATACCCGAAGAAGATGGTAGTTGGAGTTATAAACTACAGGCTAATTTTCTCCAACAAGTCAAATATCAATTTCTGCTTCAAGATGTTTTGATCAATTATAAAATAAACTTCTTTGAAGTTACTGCCGGTCAGTTTGTGCCGGATTTCAGCATACAAAGAAAACAGCCCGATTATGCTATACCGCTTGATGAAAGAGCGGACGTTGTTAATGCACTTGTTCCCGGCGCAGAAACTATGGCAAGAGATATCGGCGTTGAATTAAAACTTGACGATAGTAAAAGCGGTTCTTTTAGCTTCGGCTTCTTCAATGGGAACGGAGCAAACACTGTTTCCAACCAAAGAAATTTTCTTTATGTAAACCATGGAAGCTTGTTCCTGCTGAACAATCCGGAATCAAAATTGGAATTGGGTTACAATCTATCTTATCGCGATGCACATAATATTCAGTTTAGCAAAATCTACGGAAATAATTATGCTTTTACAGGTAATGACTTCCGCTTTGGTTTTGAAGAAAAATTAAACCTTGGAGCTTTTGAATTGCAATCTGAATACATCGAGGCACATCTTAGTAATCAAAAAGCTTACGGATATTATGCACTCGCCGATTATCTGTTTGTATCAAAAAATTTAGTTACACTTTCGGTCGAACAACTGTATGACTTAAACCCATCGACAATTGATGATCCTTGGTATGTCATAGGATATTCATATCTCATAAAAGGAAACGATATAAAAATTTCTTTAGATAATAAATTTCAGTTCGCATCAAATAAAACTAATGCGCTGACAACTTTACAAATTCAATATTTCTTTAATTAAAAATAGGAGTACTAAAATGTTGCACGAAGAGAATTCGCCTGAGGCGAACCGCCCTGCGGGAGTTAATCCACAAGATTGGTTAGAGTTCGGACAAAAATTCCACGGACACAAATGCCCTGCGATGCCGATGGGCTTAAGAGTCGGCGCAGCCGCAATGAATGCACTCGGTGTTGAAAGAGCAAAAGACGGGCAAATATTTGCGATTGTTGACCTTGGTGAAAATCACTGCGCAACATGCTATGCCGACGGACTTCAAGTCATAATGGGAACGACTTTCGGAAAAGGCAATATTAAAAAAACACACAAAGGCAAATGGGCAGTAACGCTAGTAGATAGAGCAAGCGGAAAAGCTGTTCGTGTTACGCCGAAAGCCGAAACAATGCTTCAGAACAAACAATCTGCATTCTTCAAAGATTATAGAGAAAAAGGAATACCGGCAAGTAAAGTTCCGGCAGTAGTTGTTGATCCTTTAATCGTAAATGTAATGGCTGCGCCAGAGGAAAAACTGCTTAACATTTCAAAAGTATTTGATTACAAACTTGAACCGCACAGCGATAACTTCAACGGATTTGTTTGCGAAGAGTGCGGTGAGATGACGGTTGAAAGCTATGGAAGAATTAAAAACGGCATTCATGTTTGTATGGAATGTGCTGCTAAATAATTCATATTAGAAGCAGTTAGATATAGAGATGGTTTTACCTTAAAAATAGGATCACTTTGCGCAATTTGGCCTTAACCATGATTATTACTTTGTCCAATTGAGGCCTAGCGCAAAGTGATTATTTTAGTAGAAAATATTTTAATAAATAACTGAAGTTACGCAAAGGATATAAACATAAGCGAAATAAGGTGTTAAATTAGAATATGATGAAAAGACTAATTTATCAAACAGCCTTAATCGCTTATGTAAATGCGATATGTTTTAGAAATTTTAGACCAACTTGCACTAAGATTTCTGAACAATATAACCGGAACATAATTTATGATTCAGACAATCCATATGTCTCACACGACAGACTTCAAAGACTATTGCTCTTAGAAGGTAAATGGAACAAGTATATACAAAAGCATTATAGTTGCTTGATAAAACTTAGGAAAACTTCATCTAAAAGGAAAATGTATCTGATAATAGATGATACTGTTATTGCAAAGCCATACAGCAAAGAACTTGATTTATTATCTTGGATATTTTCACCAAGCGACAGACAATATCTCTATGGAATCAACGTTGTGTTTGTCATCTGGACTGACGGTCAGACCCGTTTCCCCATAGGCTTTCGCATATGGAATAAGCATGACAAAAAGACAAAGATTGATTTAGCAATGGAACTATTGAATGAAGCCAAGAAAACCTTCGAGGTAAAACCAAGCTATGTACTAATGGATTCATTTTATCCAGCAGCAAAACTTTTGAAGTTGGTTCGCAAATTCCGTTGGCAATGGATTGCTAAAATAAAATCCAACCGCCGGGTTGATAGCATACAAGTGCAAGAGTTTTTTAGCTACCGCTATGGAAACCATATCGGCAAATTATCAGAGAACATTAGAGCCCTTGTTGTTAAAGATAAGGATAACTACTGGGCTACGAGCGATTTATCTTTACAATCTTCCGAGGTAAAACATTATTATAGAAATCGTCAAATTATAGAAGAGTTCCACAAGATTCTAAAATCAGAACTAAGATTAGAAGGTTGCTCTTCAAGAGAATCTATTGCACAGATAAATCATATTTATTTTGTCTTAATTGCCTTTTGTCAGTTGGAATTATTTAGAACGATGAAGAATATCGACACAATCTATAAAGTTCGTGCTGTACTTTTTGATTGTGTCGTTCCCAAAAATCTAAATTGGAAATTAAATATTTTGTCTTTTGCGTAACTTCAGTAAATAAGTCTTTTTATAGCATAATGGAATTAATGGGTATATGAGGTTGCTTAAATATGACGCTATAAGCCACCTCGAAGTGTAATGATTAACTTTTGTTGCAGCGGTCTTGATTAACTATATGATATGAATGCGAATAAACACAAAGTTCACTTTGAGATTTTTCATTATAATTCATCACAGTGAGGTTAACCTGTTACTGTAATTAATTATGAAGCACTTTTAATATTCCATAAAAAAGTATTGAATTATACAAAACAAATTAAATTATTAAGAGAATAAATATTAAGGCAAATAAGTATATCTCTTAAAATATCACCTTAAGCTATTGCATCTTTCGAAAATGTGTGCTTTATTTCTGACAAATAAAATATTGATGTAACGGTAGTACTATTTATGAATTGGGAAATAGTAAAATACTTGACAGAAAAATCAAGCCAAAATAATGGCGTTATGCAGTTCGACAATAAGCATTATGATATTATTTTTTGCGTCAATCTTGTCAAAGATTATTTAACAAATACCTACGTGCAGAAATTTAATTTTAAGAGAATTCAACTTTTAATAGAAAATAAATGTCTAATGCATGTCTCGAAAATCGATAATTTTAGATACTTACTAGCAGAATAATTAGAAAGTTATTTGGTCGGGATTGAAAAAACGAACGATTAAATAATCAATTATAAAAAGGTAATGTTTCTTGATATCTAAACATTATTATTAATATGATTCTAATTATAAGTTAATACAAAATAAATGGAGATAAAATGGAAACGAAAATAATTGACGCAATAGACCTTTATCGCCTGCCATGGACTTTACCCGATAACGGGATCTCATGGCTTGAACCAACCGCACGATGTAATCTAAATTGCTATGGCTGCTATCGTAAAAATATCAAAGATTCTCATAAATCGATGGAACAAGTAAAACATGAGTTGGATGTGTTTCAATCTTTAAGAAAAACTGATTGTATCTCAATTGCCGGTGGTGAGCCTCTTCTTTATCCTAACATTATTGAGTTAGTTGCGGAAATAAAATTCCGCGGAATAAAGCCAATAATTAATTCAAACGGAATTGCTTTAACAAAGGAATTATTGCACGAACTTAAAAAAGCCGGAGTATTCGGTTTTACTTTTCACATCGACAGCAAACAAGGACGCGGGCGCGGTCCGGAGTGGGAAGGCAAAAATGAGCTTGAGCTAAATGAACTTAGATTGCATTATGCTGAAATGCTCGCTGCCGAAGGCGACATTGCTTGTTCGTTTAATTCAACGGTGTATGGCGATACATTACATTATGTCCCTGAGTTAGCCGCTTGGGCGCAAAAGCATATCGATATTGTTCATACTATGGTTTTTATTTTGTTCCGTTACATAACTCCTGATTTACCGTATGACTTTTATGCAGGTGATGAGAAAATTGTTTTTGATGATATTCATTACCATTCTGACAAGGAAGAAGTCACAAACTTAAAAGCTCCGCAAATTGTTGCTGAAATAAGAAAAAAAGATCCCGGGTTTTCACCTGCTGCTTTCTTGAACGGCACTCATGAAGCTGACAGCTTTAAGTGGTTGTTAACCGAACGCCTTGGTACAAAAGATAAAATTTTCGGTTACCTTAATAGCAAGTTTATCGAAATGGTCATGGGAGTTTATCATTATAAAAATAACCGTTACTTATCTTACGCTTCGCCTAAAACTTTAAGCATGGGCAGAGCAACAATGATTAATTTATGGGCGATAAACAAAAGCGTTCGAAATGCGTTAAAAAAATATCTCGGCTATCTTACGGTAAATCCGCTTAGGATTTTTAAAAAAGTATACATGCAGTCAATTATGATTATTCAGCCGGTAGATTTTATGGCTAACGGCGATCAAAGCATGTGCGACGGCTGTCCTGACATTACTGTTTGGAAAGACAAAAATGGGAAAGACCAGTTAGTTTGGTCTTGCAGACTCGAAGAACCGATGCAGTACGGTGAATTTCTGCATACCGTTCCCAAAAATACTAACGATAAGGAAAAGCAATTGGAATTAAATTAATTAGTCACCTTACGCAAAAGGTTATTATTACATAGTGAGAAACCTCCGAGGTTTTCCTAAACCTCGGAGGTTTTGCACTTCACTTCCTTTATATTTGAAATTGTCTGCGTAACATGAGTTAATTATTTCGAAGATTTTTCAGGTAGTAGAATTATGAAAGTTTCAAAATATAAAAGCCTTGTAAAAATGCTATTTGGCTTAGCTGATATTGAAATTAATGGCAGTAATCCTTGGGATATTAAAGTGCACAACGAAAGATTCTACAAACGTGCAGTTACTGAAGTAGAATTAGGTCTTGGTGAATCATATATGGACGGCTGGTGGGATGTAGATAAACTCGATGAGATGATTTACAGAATTGTCCGGGCTGATTTGCAAAACAAGGTAAAACATAATTATAAAGTTGCTTTGCAGCTTGCAGGTTTTTGGCTGATAAATATGCAGACAAGACGTAGAGCATTTATAATCGGCAAAAGGCATTACGATTTAGGCAACGAATTATTTCGTAAGATGCTCGATAAGCGAATGAACTATAGTTGTGCCTATTGGAAAGACGCAAAAACTTTAGATGAAGCTCAAGAAAATAAATTGGATTTAATTTGCAAAAAGCTAATTCTTAAACCAGGAATGCGGGTGCTTGATATTGGCTGCGGCTGGGGTGCCTTTGGAAAATACGCTGCCGAAAAATATGGTGTTGAAGTTGTCGGGATTACTGTTTCTAAAGAACAGGTTGAACTCGGAAAAAAGTTGTGTAAAGGTCTGCCCGTTGAATTTAGATTGCAAGATTACAGAGAAGTAAATGAAAAATTTGATAGACTCGTTTCGGTTGGAATGATCGAACATGTCGGTTACAGGAACTATAGGCAGTATTTTGAAATTGCTAAAGGAAACCTTAAAGATGGCGGTTTGTTTTTACTTCATACTATCGGTGATATTCGTTCATTAAAAAGTACGGATGCATGGACACATAAATATATTTTCCCAAACGGAATGCTTCCTTCAATTACCCAACTTGGTAAAGCGATAGAAGGTTTATTTGTGATGGAAGACTGGCATAATTTCGGTGCAGATTACGATAAAACATTGATGGCTTGGTACGAAAACTTTGAAGCGAACAGGAAGCTATTAAAAAACAATTACGACGACCGTTTCTATAGAATGTGGAAATATTTTTTGCTTTCAAGCGCGGGAGCATTTCGGGCAAGGAGTAAAAACCAGCTTTGGCAGATAGTTCTTTCGAAAAATGGAATTCTTGGCGGATATAATTCAGTTAGATGAAAAAAATATTTTGATGATTTAATAAAACCTTTGAATTTAGTAATCCTCAGATTATCCGTTTTATTAACTGATGTTACGCAACTCTTGGAAAACCTGTCTGCCGCCAGGCAGGTTGGAGTATTGGAATTGAGTAGTATTTCCAAATATTCCATTATTCCAACATCCCCAGGGCTGTTTCTGTGTAACGTGAATTATTATTTATAAATGGTTCTATATTATTGTAGATCAAGTTCATCATAATTCTCGGAGATTCTTATGATTCATAAAATCAACGGTAAACAGCACAATTCAAAACTCTGCTTTGTGTGCGGATTGAAAAACAAATTTGGTATTCAAGCACATTTTTATATAACTGAAAATCAAGAACTTATTGCATTATTTACTCCTTCAGAAGAACATCAAAGTTATCCAGGGAGACTACACGGTGGTATTGCCTCCGCTATTCTTGATGAAACTATCGGAAGAGCGATTCTAAATAAATATGAAACTGAAGTCTGGGGCGTCACGATAGAATTAAATACAAAATTCAAAAAGCCAATACCTTTAAAACAGCAATTAAAGGTCATCGGAAGAATTACAACTGAAAATAGCCGAATGTTTGAAGGAACAGGAGAAATTATCTTACCAAATGGTGATGTAGCAGTCACAGCTCACGGAAAATACTTAAAGGTGCCCTTAGAAAAAATTACGGATTTTGATATAGAAGAAAACGAGTGGAGAATTGTTGAATTGGAAACTGATCCAAAAGGAATTGAAATATAATTTGTGGTAAAACTTTTATATTTTTACTCGCAGATTAGGAATAAATTGTCAAAAGATCATAAGTCTATTTGATAAAACGGTTACAAAAATAACTATAAACAAACAAGGGTTAATATATGAATACCAAGGATCTAGGATTTAGCACTAAGCTAATTCATGGAGATGATTTTGAAGATCAGTTTGGCAGTGCAACTGTACCCATCTATCAAACCTCTACATTTAAGTTCAAAAATGCTCAACACGGCGCAGATTGTTTTTCGGGTGCAAGCAATGGATATATTTATACAAGAATAGCTAATCCCACAATCCGGGCTCTTGAAAAAAATATCGCCGGACTTGAAAATGGTTATGACGGAATAGCTACAAGCTCCGGAATGTCCGCAATTACAACGGTATATATGGCATTATTAGGAGCCGGCAGCCACATTATAAGTACTGCTTCTGTTTATGGTCCTGCAAGAGGAGTTTTGGAACAAGATTTTTCGCGCTTTAATGTAGAAGCTGATTTTGTAAATACAGCGGATATTAAAGAGATTCAATCAGCCATAAAAAGTAATACAAAAGTTCTCTATGTCGAAACACCGGCAAATCCAACAATGGAGCTTACCGATATAAAAGCTTGCGCTGAGATTGCAAAAAAACATAATTTGGTTTTGGTCGTTGATAATACTTTTGCAACTCCTTATTTGCAAAAGCCATTAGATTTAGGAGCAGATGTGGTTCTTCACTCAGTCACTAAATTTATCAATGGTCATGCAGATATTGTAGGCGGAATAGTAATCACAAAAGAGAAAGAATTATATAAAAAAATCAGACATTCTATGGTTTATATGGGATGTAATATGGACCCGCATCAAGCTTATTTGGTTTTGCGCGGAGTAAAAACTTTATCTCTTCGTGTAGAGCGTAATCAAGAGAATGCTATTAAAGTAGCTAATTATTTAGAAAAACATCCTAAAATTAGCTGGATAAAATACCCGGGGTTAAAATCTCATCCTCAATTTGATTTGGCAAAAACACAAATGAAGGGTTTTGGTTCAATGATCAGTTTTGGAGTCAAAGGCGGGTTGGAAGCGGGAAGAAAACTTATGGATAATGTTCACTTAGCTACTTTAGCCGTATCCTTAGGCGGCGTTGAAACTCTTATACAA
>JAKBMG010000070.1 GCA_021831685.1 Bacteroidota bacterium
TTTTATCAGAATTTGACGGATCAACCAATTCTTTTCCGTCTACGAAGAATTTATATTCATATCTTCCTGCTTCAAGTGGAATGGTTAGATGATAGACACCGTTGTTATCCAACTTCATAGGAAGGCTCTCTCTGTTCCATCCATTGAAGGTTCCGAATAAATTTACCTTTTGTGCTTTAGCGGTTGGCTTAAATTTAAAACTTTGAAATTGAGTCATCGCAACCCGGAGAGGGATTTCATAAGTAATTTTATTCAGCTTAAATTCGATTAACGTCAATCCTTCATAATTTTCGTCCGGTGTTAAAAACAATTTTTTAGAACTTAAATTGTATGAAATTTTAATCGAAGGATTCGGTACAAATTTTAGATTATAGTCAGAAGAGTAGAAGAGATCGCTTACAAGAACTGAATCAGTCTGTCCGGCAATTAAACTTACGGGCTGAATAATATCCGATATTTCCTGTGCAGAAATTGGTGTAATAAAATTAACTAAAAAAACAATTAAGATTAAATATCTTAATTTTAAGTTGAAGAAAAGCATTTTCCGGACTCCAAATAATTCAAAATTTATTTATCGGTAATTTAATCAATTATTATCTCATGTTACGCACCTCTTGGAGCAATGGAATATTGGAGTTATGGGACAGACTAATTTTTTCCCATTATTCCAATATTTCATTACTTTAATATTCCAAAGATTGTGTAACATAAGTTACTTATGGGTACTTCTAAAAACTATCATTTATAAAAATTTAACGCAGAGAACCTGCCTGCTTGCAAGCTCATTAGATACGACACACAAATAATTGTCATTTCGAATCCGGCTTAAGCCGGTGAGAAATCCACTTGTAAAGCTTAGATGGTCGAATTGAACATGGGATTTCTCCTTCGAGGACTCAGTCGAAATGACACAATCTTTTTTTGTCATTTCGAACCTGCCTGTCTTCAGGCAAATATTGAAGTTTTTAGAAGTGCTCTTAGATATCGACTTAAACAATTTGGAATAAAAAAAGCCCGTTGTTAAACGGGCTTAATAAAAATAGAGTTTTTTATAATGCTCTTATAATACTGCATCCTTTGCTGCTTTTGCTATTCTGAATTTTAGAACTTTTTTAGCTGGTATAACCATTGTCTGACCGGTAGATGGATTTCTGCCCATTCTTTTTTTCCGGTTGACGACAAGAAGTTTTCCTAAACCAGGGATCACAAAAGATTTTTTTGCCTCTTTATAGGCCAATGCATTTAACTCATCCAAAAATTCTCCAGCAAATTTTTTGGTTGAACCGGTCTTCTTCGAAAGATGATCCAAGATTTGAGATTTGGTCATTGATTTAGCAGCTGCCATAATGTTACCTCTTAAGTTTATTAATAAGTTTATTACGCAGGCAAATTAAAAAGAATTTATTTTAAATAAAATATTTTTCGCAAGATTTATCATTTTTTTTTTGAGCTCTGTAAATCGCAAATGACTGATAATTAGGGCTTTTAATCGCGTCAAATTTTTCTTTTACCCGCTTTTTGCCTTTTGTAGCTTAAACTTTTATTATTTATTTTCATAATGATCTTTAACGAGAGAAAAACTTTAGCCTTAACCAGAATGAAATTTCTTCCAATACTACTTTTATTTTTCTTTATAAATCTTTACCCGCAAACGCACGATTCGCTTGTAGCAAAGCCGGATTCTGTAATTCCAGGTATGATAAAAGATAAATCGAAAGATTCCCTTTCCATAAAAGATACAGTGAAAGTTATTCCGGACACACTTATTTATATCTTTCAAAGACCTCTTGAGAACAGCGGTCTTTTTATCGACCGAAAAATTATTGACAGACTAGATTACCGTTATGCCGGTGATTTTTTTAAACCATTTGCTTTGGGCTTTGTAAGAGACCTTGGATTTATAGGACAGCCAAATGAAGTTATGCTTTACGGTCTGGGTTTCGGCGGAATAAGTTTTTTACAAGACGGGATTCTTCAAAACAACATGCTTACAAATAACTTTGACCTGAATGAAATTCAATCGGAATCAGTCGACTCGGTTGAAATTATTCCGCTGCCGAGAGGATTTTTATTCGGCTCAGTAAGCAATTCAGTTTCAGTTAATTTCATTTCAAGAGATATTACCGTTCGGGAACCTTACTCGCGTATTAAATATTATCAAGGTCCTTATGGCGAAGCATTAATTAACATGCTCTTTAATGAACGGATATTTAAAAAATTCTCTCTTTCCTTTGATGTGACAAATAGAAAAACTGACAGTAGCTATGCCAATAGCGCTTTCAGCACCTGGCAGGCGAATGTTAATCTTAAATATTTTTTATCGGACAAGATAAATTTAATAGCTTCTTACGACTTTGTTCATTCAGAAATTGGCCTGAACGGTGGAGTAAATGCTGATAGCTCTGTGCCATCAATTCTTGGACAAACTTATTATGATTTTATTGGTTGGCCTGTAATATCTCCTTACCGGCATCTAAGCACAAAAAGACATTTTTTTGACCTACGTCTATTAAGCAACTTTTCAAAGAATAGTTTTACTGATATTAATATTTTTTACAAATTCAGCATGGACCAGTTAAACGACTTCGTTGATACGTTAAGTTTAAATAATATTGACCAAAATAAAACTTATGGAATTTCTTTAAGGCAGGATTATAGCAAAAGTATCTTTAACATTTCATTAAACGGAAATTATGAAGAAACTGATTTCAAATACACTTCATTTTCAAATACATCGTTACTGTCATACCCTTTTCATGAAAAAATATTATCCTTCTCTGCAATCTTGTCAGCTAATTTGATTGACAGCAGCCTCGTTCCGGCAGTTTTCTTCAAATATTCAAACCAATCTCAGGAACAATATCTTCTATTTCAAAGAAATAATTTTGCCGGTTTGGGATTCGATCTTACTTATAAATTTTCTAAGCATTATAAATTCTATTTAGGATTTTCCAACTATCAGACAGCAACATCATTAAAAAGTCTAAGCAACTTCGAATCCGGTTTAATGACTCACTTTGAAAATCTATTTGTAAACCTGAAATATTTTAAACGGAATAATTTCGCACCTCAACAATATTCCTTTCTTACTCCGGATACTAATTACATTTCAAACATATCCGGTTTCGGTCTTAATTTGAATTATTCAATTTGGAAAATTTATCTTGAAACAGCGTCTTCATTTTATTGGCAGCAAAATATCTCAAGCTTGTTTCATGAATTCCCTAAAACAAAGTCAAGTATAGGGATCTATTACCGCGATATACTTTTCAACTCAAATTTGAACTTAAAAACCGGGTTCGTGTCATATTACACAGGAAAATCAAGATACACATTGGGCGCCGATATTCCGGCTTCAACACGAATTGACTTTACACTGTCCGGTGAAATCAGAAAAGTTGCAATGGTATATTTTACCTGGGAAAATTTATTGGGTACAAACTATTACATCATTCCTTACTATCCAATGCCAGGAAGAAGCATCCGGTTTGGGATTGCGTGGGAGTTATTCAACTGATTAATGAGTTACAAGCTAAGCATGTCTTTAAATTTAATCGCTTGCCTGCGAGATACTTCTATCTTTACCCCGCCCTTTAATTTTACAAGCAACCCGCCGTTCATCCATGGTTCAATATTTTCAATGTACTTCAGATTTATTATATGCTTGCGGTTAGCTCGAAAAAAGGTTCTACTGTCCAATCTTTCATCAAGATAATTTAGGGTACGAAGAATTAGAGGTTTATTCTCTTCAAAATAAAGCCGGACATAATTTCCTTCTGACTCAAATAACCTTACAGACTCAAGTTTAACAAACCAGCATCGTTCGCCGTCTTTGACGAAAACCTGGTCAGTTTCGGTTAGAATTGGATTTTCAGAATCCTGCGTAATTGTTTTCCTATTTTTTTCAACAATTTTTTTAACTGTTTCTTCAAGCCGTTTAGGTTCAATCGGCTTTAGTAAATAATCCATGGCATTATACTCAAAGGCTTTCAGTGCATATTCATCATAAGCAGTAGTAAAAATTACTATAGGAACGCTGTCTAATTCCTCAAGAAGTTCAAATCCATTTTTACCCGGCATTTGAATATCAAGAAAAATAAGATCTGGGTTTAGCTCATTGATTTTACTTATTGCATCATCGGCATTTATTGCTTCGCCGATAATATTAATTTCTTTGAATGGCGATAACAACCTTCGCAATTCAACTCGTGCCAATCTTTCGTCGTCAATTATTAATGCTTTCATTTTTTAATCCTCCAATTGGAATTACAATTTCTGCAGTTACTTCATTTTCAGTTTCGTTCTTAATTGAAAAGGAAGCCTTCTCGCCGTAGATAAGATGGAGCCGGTGCTTTGTATTATTGATGCCGAAACCGCTTGATTTTTGAAGAGCTTTTTCATCAAAGCAGCCGCTGTTTTTTATTTTAATCCGAAGTTCGGAATCGTTACTTTTTGTTGAGATAAGAATAGTTCCGCCTTCGGTAATTTTCGAAATCCCGTGTTTAATTCCGTTTTCCACTAAAGTCTGGATCATCAAGGGGGGAATTTCAATCTTGGCTGATTTTGGATCGATTTCAATTTTATATTTTAATCTTTCTTCAAATCTGATTGCTTCAAGGGCAAGATAATCTTCAACGGCTTGCATCTCCTCGTCAAGCGAAACGGTTTCAGTTCTCTCCATTTTCAAAGAATATCTTAATATGTTGGATAACTTTGTAACAGCTGTCTGTGCGCTTGACGGCTCCTCTTCAATTAATGCTCTTATGCTGTTCAAAGCATTAAACATAAAATGTGGATTAAGCTGTGACTTCAAAGTTTTTAGCTCAAAATCTTTTACAGCAGCTTCCCAGATTAGCGATTCAATTTCGGCTCGCTTATAATTCTCAAAAAAGTGAATTGAAAAATAAATCAAAGCCCATGACAAGATTATGCCGCTCAAATTTAGAATACCCATTAACGGTGGAGTGACATGCAATTTAGCAATATGGAAAATACCTGTTTCAACATTTGCGAGAAAATACAAGAAAAACATCACTGCGCCTATTATAAAGGAGGCAATTAGAACACGTGGAACTATTTTCTTTAGAGTAAGATTGACCCATCCGTATTTTTTTATGAAGTATCGAAAAATATGAGTAAATGAAATGCCCATGAAACAGAGATAAAAAATCAATATCAGCTTTTGCCATGATAAGTAACCAAAGGAAGTAGTGATGGTAATATTAATGAGAGCAAAAAAGGTCCAGCCGGATAACTGGCTAATCCAATAAGTTTTTTTTCTGTTCATGTGGATATTATAATTTTTTACTCCCTCGGAAGTAGTAGGTCTTGCAGATGTGTTTAATCCAGCCAAATCAATTAAATTCGTTTTCATTAAATATAGTCTTAACCGTTCTAAAAGAAAAACTTCGTGTGATAAAAATTTAATTACCACTTAAATTTTATTTTCTCCTTTTGGGAGAATAATTAAAGGAGGCAAATAATTAATCCACAACAAATCATAATCACAGCGAAAAATAATTTATTCCAAATAGATTAGAGGATATTATGTTATTAGTGGCTATTAAAGATGATAGGCGGGAAAAAAACAATTGACGAAATATGGTTTCGCCTATTAGTTATTCACTCATGTTACACAAACAATTTCAAATATAATGGTATTGAAGTTTAAACCTCCGAGGTTTAGGAAAACCTCGGAGGTTTCTCATTAGGTAATAATAACCCTTTGCGTGACATCAGTTATTCTTTAAAATTAGTTTAAGGAAGGATAAAATCTTATCCCAATAGCACCGTCAATTCCAGAACCGAAATCAGGAGTTAAACCTACAAGCACTCCTATTTCACCGAATATTTCAAGCGGGGTACGGCGTGGAAGAATGTCTACTCCAAAAACTCCCCGGAGACCAAGTGCAGTTCCGCTGTTTTCTCTGAATGTTTTATCCCAAAAGCCATGTCCTTCTCCAAAGCCTAATGCAAGTCCGGGACCGGCATATAAATTTGCCATATCTGAATTAAAAGCGTTAAAGTGCCAAAGATAATCCGCATCAAGCCGCGGGCTTCCGAAATATGAAGAGCCAAGGTCAAAGACAAATGCATTGTCGTAATCCGTCCAATATTTAACAGTAACTCCGGTTGGTTCTCCAAGAATGATTCCAAAGCCCAAATTTTTTCTACCAGGGGATTGGGCGAATAAATTGCAGGTCACAGTCACAAATAAAAACATTCCCAACAAGAGTTTTTTCATAGCAGCTCCATTTGTAGTTGAATAAATAACATCAGCCACAAATATTTAGAAATATTTACTAAGACTATATTGGACTCATCACATTTTTTTTAAGAAGTGAATTTTTCTTTATCACTGTGGTGAATTCATATTCATTGAAGCCCATTCTTCTTTTGCCGGACCATAAACACCCGGGACTTTTAGTCCAGCCTGTCGCATCAATACGGTAATTTGCCCGCGGTGATGCGTCTGATGAAGAATAATAGATGAAAGCACGTTTCCTTTTTTCCAGGTTTGCCCAAACATTGGAATATCATCCTTTAAGGAATCATCGGTCCATTTTTCAACTAAAGTATCAATCAATATTTTTGATACTCTCTCATATTCTGCAACTATCGTTTTTGCATTTTTGGGAACATTGGTGTTTGGCGCTTTCTGCGGTAATATACCTGCATGAGCAGGCATAGTCTCCAATGCTGTAACCAGGTGCCAAGCAAGTATTCCGAGTGTACGACCATCTTCGTATACTTTTTGATTTAGCGACTCATCAGTAATATTATTTAGAACCTTCATGGTTGCTTGTGATTCGTACGCCCAATCGCTTTCGAAATCCGAAATTTTATAATACATATTAGCTCCTATATAATAGTTTAACTTGTTTTAACTAACTCTGGGAAATTGGAATTTTGGAGTACTGGAATAGATTGGCTTTTTCATTATTCCAATACTCTATTATTCCAAAGCAAAGTTTCTGTTTTTTTCAATATCTAACTTAAGTTTGCAAGAATATCTTTTAACTTTATTAAATTATTCCGCCAATCAGCCTGCTTCGCTTTTTCGTGTTCTACTACTTCTTTAGCGGCGTTAGATATAAATTTCTCATTAGATAATTTTTTCTCTATTCCGGTAAGAGAATTTTCAAGGCGACCAATTTCTTTTTGCAGTCTGTTCTTCTCAACTTCAAGATCTATTAAACCTTCAAGCGGGACATAAATCTCGCATCCGTTTATAACTGTCGAAGCGCTTGCTTTCGGTTTTTGTATATTCGCATCAACATTTATTTGATTAACGCGCGCTAATTTCTTTATATACTCAATTTGATGGGGTTTTACGTTTGAAGTTTTTAAGTACGCAGTAATAAATTTTGAAGGAGGAATATTCATTTCACCGCGAATGTTTCTAATTGCGGTAATTATATCCTGAACAAAACCCATTTCCTTTTCTGCAGTTGGATTGATTAAAGATTTGTCTAACTCCGGATAATTAGAAATGGAAATGCTCTCGCCTTCCTTTCTCTTTTTGATTAGCTGCCATAGCTCTTCTGTTATATAAGGCATAAATGGATGAACGATCTTTAATAGATTTTCAAAAATAATAAGTGCTCTTGTAAGAACTGCCGATTTAATTTCCGCGTCGTCTGCATACAATCTATTCTTTGCAAGCTCAATGTACCAATCACAGAAATCATTCCAAGCAAATGAATAAATAAACTTGCTTGCATTGTTGATTTCGAAATTATCCATTGCATTGTTCATGTTCAGCAATGTTTGATTGAGACGGGAATTTATCCAATGATCTGAAAAATCAAGATGCTTATCAACTAAATTTTTATCCAGGGGAAACTGCTCAGTATTCGCTTCCTGAGAAGCAAGGTTCATCAGTAAAAACCTTCCTGCGTTCCAAAGCTTGTTGGCAAAATTTCTTCCTAGCTCGCATCGTTCGGAACTGAATAAAACATCCTGACCAAGCGGCGCCAAATAAATAACAGTAAATCTTAAAGCATCGGCGCCATATTCAGATATTACGTCAAGAGGGTCAGGAGAATTACCGAGCGACTTGCTCATCTTTCTTCCTTGTAGATCTCTTATTATGCTTGTAAAATAAACATCCTTAAACGGGATATTCTTTTTGAAGTGAAGCCCTGCCATAATCATTCTTGCAACCCAGAAGAAAATTATATCTGGCGCCGTGACTAGGGTATCCGTTGGATAATAATATTTTTGTTCTTCTTCTGTTTTGAATACATCGTAAGCCCAAAGCCAACTTGAAGCCCAAGTATCAAGCACATCTTCATCCTGCTTTAGATTTGTTGAACCACAGTGAGGGCATTTTTCCGGCGGTATAGAAGAAACTATCGGGTTTTTACATTCAATGTTACTATGGTCATCGCTATCACAGTACCAAACAGGGATTCTGTGTCCCCACCAAAGTTGACGTGATATGCACCAGTCCCTTATTCCGCTCATCCAGTGTTCATAGGTTTTAACCCAATGATCGGGATAAAATTTTATTTTACCTTCTTTAACAACTTCAAGTGCGGGCTTAACAAGAGCATCCATTTTCATGAACCATTGTTCAGATAAATATGGTTCAATCGGCACGCCGCCTCTTTCCGAATAGCCAATTTTTGTTTGGTAGTCTTCAATCTTTACAAGAGAGCCAAATTCCTCTAAACGCTCTATAACTTTCTTCCGTGCCTCGTATCTGTCAAGGCCCCGAAATTCTTCCGGGACATTATGATTTAGAGAAGCGTCATCATTAAAAATATTAATGATCTCCAACTTATGTCGATTGCCCATTTCATAATCGTTGACATCATGTGCCGGGGTGACTTTAACTGCACCGGTTCCAAATTGCATATCTACATATTCATCGGCAAAAATAGGGATTTCTCTATCAGTTATCGGAAGCAATGCGGTTTTGCCTATAAACTTCTTGTAACGTTCGTCATTTGGATTAACAGCAACGCCGGTATCTCCAAGCATTGTTTCGGGACGTGTAGTGGCTACGGTAATATATTCTTCAGTATCGTCAACACGATATTTGAAGTACCAAAGTTTTCCGTTAACGGTTTTATAATTTACCTCTTCATCGGAAATTGCAGATTTAGAAGCGGGGCACCAGTTAACCATTCTATAACCGCGATAAATTTTCCCTTCGTTATATAGTTGAACAAAAGCTTCCAGGACTTTTTTATAATAATGATCATCCATTGTAAAGCGCTCTCGCTCCCAGTCGCAGCTAACGCCAAGTTTTTTCAGTTGCTGGATAATTATACCGCCGTATTTTCCTGTCCACTCCCAGCAATATTTTAAGAATTCATCTCTTCCTATTTCATCCTTATTGATTCCTAACTTTTTAAGGTAGGCGGTTACTTTTGTTTCGGTTGCGATAGATGCATGGTCCGTGCCCGGAACCCAACAGGCATTATATCCTTGCATTCTTTTCATTCTAATAAAAACGTCCTGAATGGTGTTGTTTAGAATATGACCCATAGTTAAAATGCCAGTAACATTAGGAGGAGGAATTACGATAGTGTATGGTTTCTTTGTCTCATCAACCTCAGAGTGAAATAAATTATTTTTCAGCCAATAGCTGTACCATTTGTCTTCAACAACGGAAGGATTATAAGCTTTAGGAATTTCATTTTCCGCGGGGGGGGAATTCAAAATTAGATTATCGGGCATTATATTCTCATATTATTCTAAACTTAACTGTAAATATAATTAAAATCTCAAGCAGATGAGATAAGGTTGGAGATAATAGTAGAATTGGGAATTGAAATAATTACTAAAGGGTACTATAGCAATTTTTTTATTCGAAATTGCTTTTCAGTAACAGATACGATGCAGCCTTCTAAAAGCTCATTTATTATCTTTGGGAATAATTCATTTAATATTTTTGTGACTTTTTCCGGGATTGGTTTTTCTAGTCGAATAGATATTATACTTGGCTTTTTTAATCCATGCAAGATGATAAGATTAGAAAAATCTAAATCTTGAGTAACAATCACAGCATCCCTTTCGATAGATAGATTAATAATTTCTTCATCAGTTGAATTTGCCGGCAAGTAATCTGTTACTCTTTGAATATCATATCCAAAGCTTTTTAAGTGCGCAACCGTAGCAGGTGAAATATGAACATCAGCTATAAATTTTATAGCCATAATTAGCTCACCAAAGGCTGATGATATTCGCTTGCTAACCATGCAGCATATTCAATAACTTGCAGCAAATCTTCTTTTTCTAATTCAGGATAGGACTTTAAAATTTCCTCATTGGTCATTCCGGATGCAATTAATTTTAAGACGAAAGCAGCAGTAATTCTCATTCCGCGGATTGTCGCTTGCCCCGTGCAAATATTTGGATTTACGGTAATTCGTTCAAATGCTTTTACCATAATGTAAGCCTTTTATAATTTTTGATTTTAATATAACAAAAACCGTGATATTAATGAACTACCCTACCATAATCGGCGGGGAATTTTCCTTGGAGAAACTTTCCAATTGCTATTTTATAATGTATAAATAGTTCGGAATTTTTACCTGTATACCGTGGTAAGGTCCATCAAGATCGCTGTATTGGTCGCCAACGGTACCTGCAATTTTGTATCCCCTATTTGCTAGTTCGGTTCTTTGAAGTGATTTATATTTTAACGCGGTTAAATCATATTCCGGTGGTTGCCGTACAATAAGGGTATCAAACTTAGTAAATCCTTCGTTGATTAGATTTTTATAAGTCGCATTATACTGATCATTTTTTCTTCCGGTAAGGAAAATTATTTTGAATCCTCTCTTCACTAGCAAATCATAAAGTGATTTAGTTTGTTTGATGGCGGGTTCTTTAGCTTCTAAAATAAATTTATCCCATAGAGGCATTACATATCCGAAATCAAGTTCCTTTTCAAAATCATAGCTGGATAGAATTGTCTCGTCAACATCAAATATTACAACTGTGCTGTCGCCCGGCTGAATACTGTTAAATTTCGACTCTGCATGTTTAACAACATTGTCAAGTTCTGCATCATACTTACCGGAGTCGTAATAATTCATCACATCGTCTTTAGCAATTTCAAGATTAAGCGGTGCGCTTGAACAGCCTGTTAATAAAATCATAAAGCAAAAAGACAAAAAGGGAACTATGGTTTTTCTCATTACAAAATCCCTGAATAATAATTATTATATACCTTTGCTAATGTTATAAAAGGTATATCGAAAATCAAATGTCGGAGCAATTTAGCCTTAACCTAAAGGATAATTCCCCAAAGGAGATTCTTTCTGAAAAGATAGAAGACAATCGAGAGATCAGTATAAGATAAGGGTAATAGATGTGCATTCAGAGTGTATTCAGAGTGCATTCAGAATGTTTAGAGGAATTGTTTTTGATTTGCTTTCCCTTATTTTGAATGATTTATAAGAATGGATATTACCGGCTATAAAATTATAATATATAAAGAAAAAGAGCTAATGGTTAACTATATTAAACATATTAAATTGGAATAAGTTAATCAAGAAAGAAATAGAAATTTATGCCGGTAATACTGCTGTCCAAAATAATTTTGGAATTTATAATAACCTGCTAAATTATGCGGAATTATTATTTATATAATTCACGACAGAACAATCCTTCATATTTCGTCCATACTCATTTGGCTCAGCAAGAATCTAAGAGCCATATAGTTGCGACACAAAGACCAACGATATTCTTTAGATAATGTTCTTCTATAAATTAATTATATGCCGCTCCTCCGGAGCTTTATCTTTTTTTTCATCTTTTTCTACTAATATGTCACCGCTCTGCGGTTCTGACCATTTTACGGAGCCTGACACGTATGAGTGGCTTGTAACATTTGACACTTTTGCGGGGAATCAATAATTATGAGAATCTATTCATGTTTTGAAATTATGTGTTTCACATAATGAATTGCGATTATCAAATTGCATCATAATTTATGATTATATCAAAGAAGCCCCGGAGGGGTAATGGTACAAGGTTAAGATAATAAACACGGATATCTGTTTCCCTTTAAAAATGGATATTTAGTATTTTTTGTTCTCAATGCTCTTGGTTCACTTCTGCCCA
>JAKBMG010000043.1 GCA_021831685.1 Bacteroidota bacterium
CAAACTTTGGACTGCCGCTAAAAAGGATGAAGCAAGGTCTTTCCTCAAAATTAAAGCAGAAAAAGTAATTTTATTTTTTGGATTCATTCGTGATTATAAAGGGTTAGATATTCTTTTGGAAGCAATATCTTTGCTAAAAGATAAGTTGGATATAAGACTCTTAGTTGCCGGTGAGTTTTATTCTAATAAAGAAAAATATTTATCGTTAATAGATAAGCTCGACCTTAAAAAAAATCTTTTAATGTTCACAGATTTTATTCCGACTTCAGAAGTAAAATATTATTTTTCGGCGGCAGATTGTGTAATTTTACCTTACCGGGATGCTACACAAAGCGGCATAGTACAAATAGCAATGAATTTTAGAAAGCCGGTTATAGCTGCTAATGTGGGTGGGCTTGGTGAAGTAATTAAAGATGGTGAAACCGGTTATATTGTTGATAAAGAAAATCCAGCAATGCTTGCGGAAGCTATTCTAAAGTTTTATGAAGATGAAAAAGAAGAAATATTTGTCTCCAATATTGAAAAAGAAGTTGAAAAATATTCCTGGGGAAAGTTCGTTGATGGCATGATGGGTTTAATAGGATGAAGGATGGAATATGGGGGACGGAATATGGATTATGGAATATGGGAAAAATGTATGCTAAAGTTAAGTTTAATTAAAGTAAGATGGGATAATGAATCCTAAAACAGAAGAATTACTTGAAAGAACTTTTTTATTTGGAATCGATACACTTAATTTTTTATTAAAGCTTCCGAAAAATAAAGTTTATTCAATAATAATTTATCAGCTTGCTAAAGCGTCAACTTCTTCTGGAGCAAATTATGAAGAGGCACAAGGAGCTGAATCAAAAAAAGATTTTAAACATAAAATAGGTATTGTTTTAAAGGAGATAAGAGAAAGTAATTACTGGTTCAGAATATTAAATTCAATTTTGCCAAATAGTGATTCAAATAAAGAATTACAAAGATTATTAAATGAAAGTTTAGAATTAAAAAAAATATTTACGACAATAAAGTTTAATGTAAGTAAAAGATAATTACAGCCATGTTCCATAATCCATATTTCATACACAATATTCCATCATATTTATGTATTACGATCCAGTAAAAGATATTTTTGCTAAAACGATAAAAAAGTTTCCGTTACTACGGATAGTTTTTTATAAGATATTAGACGTAATGTTTCTGAGGTCGTGGTATGTACGGCGGGAATTAAAATCTTTAAGGGGAGCTTTTGGTGAAAAAGAAATTTTCATTTATGACGCAGGGACAGGCTACGGACAGTATTCCTATTTTATGTCAAAGAAATTATTGCCGAATAAAATTTACGCTGTTGATGTAAAAGAAAAATGGATTGAAGATTGCCGAGCATTTTTTCAATCAAGAAATATTAATAACGTTTCCTTTGGTGTTGAAGATTTAACTGCAATACAACATGAAAACAAATTCGATCTGATAGTTTCTGTTGATGTAATGGAACATATTGTTGAGGACGTAAAAGTTTTCCAAAATTTTTATAAGGCATTAAAGCCGGGTGGATTTTTATTAATCAACACACCGTCAATATACGGCGGAAGTGATGTTCATGATGAAAGCGACGAAAGTTTTATTAGCGAACATGCGAGAGAGGGATATTCTTTCCATGATTTGGAATCTAAATTAGAGTCGCTTGGATTTACTGTCTTCCGTTCACGATACACCTATGGAAAATGGGGAGACAGAGCTTGGCGACTTGGAATAAAATATCCTATTCAAATGGTTAATATTTCAAAAATATTTTTAATACTTTTACCGGTGTATTATTTATTTACATTCCCTTTCACACTGATAATGATGTATATAGATTATTCGGGAAGTAATGAAGTTGGTGCGGGGATAAATTTTATAGTGAAGAAGTAAAAAGTTAAATTAATTTTTTAAGAGTATGTAGTTTTATGGCCAAAACAACAAAAAGAACAAGAAATAAAAAAACTGAATCAAACAGTTTCATCGCAAAATTTAATCTGGATGAACTGCTTCCTCAGAAATATCATTTGCTTGCGGTAATATTGGTAATAGTAATTCTTTTTTTAGCATTCTTGAATCCGCTTTATTTTGGTGGTAAGACATTTGAATCGGGGGATATAATTGCGGGCGCTGCAATGTATCCTTATATTCAAAATCACCAAGGTGGATTTACATTATGGAATCCATTTATCTTTTGCGGTTTACCGGCTTATGCAACTGGAACTGCCTTTGCTTGGTTTAATTTAATTGCCGTAATATTCACTGCAGTGCGTTCTATGTTTGCATTATTCTTTTCAGTTGATTATGCAAAGTGGGGATTTTATTTAATAATTTTAGCGTTTACTTCTTATTTATTAATGAAACAACTCACTAAAAACACTCTTGTTAGTTTATTCACAGCAATTTCTACTTCATTTAGTACCGGGTTAATTGTATTTCTATATATCGGTCACGTTACCAAGTTAACTTCAATTGCATGGTATCCATTAATATTTTTAATGCTTATAAGGATGAAAGAAAAAATTCGGTTGATAGATTTCCTTATATTAATAATAACGATACAATTGTATTTGGAAGGATTTCATGTCCAGATAATTTATTATACCTTTTTTGCAGTCGGATTTTACTTCTTATACTTCTTCTTTAGATCCATCATAATGAAACAAAACGAATTAAGAAATCAAATCCTAAAATCGGCCGGTGTTTTTATAGTTGCTTCAGTTATAGCATTATTGATTCAATCAGACAGCATAACTCAAATTTATCAATATACTCCATACTCGACGCGAGGAGGTGAAAGCATTGTTGAAAAAGAGGCTTCATCAAATAATTCATCGTCATCTGCTTATTATGAGTACCATACGATGTGGTCTTTTTCACCTCAGGAAATATTAACATTTATTGTTCCCTCTTATTATGGGTTTGGTAATTCAACTTATGTCGGGCCATTAAGCCAAGAACAACCAGTAGATGTAAATACATATTTCGGCCAGATGGAATTTGTTGATGTGGCAATGTACATGGGTGTGCTAATATTTTTCTTTGGACTTTTTGGAATTTTTACTTGCTGGAAAGATCCATTTGTGAGATTTTTAACTTTATTATCGGGGATAGCACTATTGGTTTCTTTTGGTAAAAACTTCTCTGTTTTGTTTAATATCTTCTTCTATTATTTACCTCTCTTTAATAAATTTAGAGTACCTTCGATGATTTTGGTACTTTTACAATTGAGTTTTCCTGTGATAGCAGGATATGGTTTGATGAAGATAATTTCTTTAAGGAAAGAAAAAGAAATAAAGCTAATTAAAACAATAAAGAATATTGCTTTCCTGTTTACTATATTATTTTTTTTATCTCTACTTTTAAATAGTGCAATATCCGGTTGGTTTATTAGTAGAGTAAATGAATATGCAAATGGAATTCAACAAAATCGACCGCAATTATCTCAGCAGTTTTCTGCTTTGTCGCAATACATGTCCGATATGTTTACAAGCGATTTACTAATTGCGTTTGGTATTCTAACTGTTGCTTTCTGGGCTGCCTATTCTTACATAAATTTGAAAATTAGTAAGGATATTTTGATCCTGATAATTATTGGACTGACAATTTTTGATCTTTTCAGAGTTGATGCACGCGGAGAAAAATATGTAAATAACCCAGATATTAATAATTTATTTAAAGTGCCTGATTACGTTACTGCTATTAAAGGTCAGAGGAATAAAAATCCGTTCCGAATATTAAATATAAAGCAAGATCGTTCTTTGGGTTCATTAGGAAATAATTCTAATTATAATGCGCATTTTTTACTTGAAGATTTTTATGGCTATTCTGGAATAAAGCCTCGTTCTTATCAAGACTTAATAGATGTAGTTGGGAGTCCTGTAAATCAAACACTTTGGAGGATGCTTAATGTGGAATATATCATAGCGGATCAAAATATACCTTTCCGTGGGTTAGTACCAATCTTTCAAAATGGTAAAGAAGTAGTATATAAAAACGATGAAGCCTTACCTCGAGCATACTTTGTTAATAAAGTTGAAACAAAAGGTGACTTGGTTGTATTAAATGAAATAAAGAATAATTCTTTCGATCCTAAAAGAATAGCATTTGTAGCTCATAATCAACCTCAAGTCGATGTGCCTGATTCTACTACTAATGTATCAATAACAAAATATAAAGATGAAGAAATTCAAATTGATGCTAACGCATCAGGTAATAATTTCCTTTTTCTGGGAAACACATACATTCCTACTGGGTGGAAGGCTTATATAGATGGCAATAAAACGAGAATTTATAAAGTTGATCATGGTTTTATGGGCATTGTTGTGCCTGTAGGCAAGCATAAAATTGAATTTAAATATGCACCTATAAGTTTTTATATATCGGAGTATTTAGCACTTTCGTTAAGCTCTATAGTTTTGATTGGACTTATAATTTCGGTTGCGTTGGAACTTAACAAAAAGAATAAAATTAAAAAACTTCGTGTCCAGGCTTGAAGAGATATAAATTTTTAATTGATACCCGATGATTAACAATATTAAAAGCTTTTTGCGACAGTCCGCAGTTTATAGTGTTAGTAATGTTGCTGCAAAAGCAATGGGCGTAATATTACTACCACTTTATACGCAGTACATTAGTCTTGAAGATTTTGGCAAGTTGGCTATTATTGAAGTTAGTTTGTCTATTTCTGTCGAAATATTCCTTCTAGGTCAGGGGCAATCGATATTAATGTTCAATGACTTAACAGAGTTCAAAGATAAACTAAATTCGATTTTTTTTACACTTTTTATAATTCTTTGCATTCCTGCTTTGTTAGTAGTTATTCTGATCTTTTTATTTCAACCGATTTTACCAAGCATCCTTTATATTGCACCTACTAGTTTAACTTATATTAAGCTTGGCGTCATTATAACATTTCTAAGGGTACTGAATACTTTTTTCTTGGAAAAGATAAGAGCTGAACAAAGACCTACTAGATATACGATGACAAATATTACCAAGCTTTTTATATCGCTAATTTGCATTGTCTTGTTTGTTGCCTTATTAAATTATGGTATTGTAGGGATCCTATATTCATATATTATAGGGGAAACAATTATTTTTCTATATCTATTTTCTACAATGATTAGAAAAATGAAATCCAAAATAGAAAAAAAAGTAATTGCGGTTGCTATAAAATTTGGTTTTCCATTAATTTTTTCTTCTATTGGTTATTTGATATTGAGCGTTAGTGATCGCTTTATGATAAAGTATATAGATGGAAATAAATCGGTCGCATTATACGATCTTGGATATAGGGTGGCTGGATCACTTAATATGTTTTTGATAATGCCTTTTACACTTAGCCTCATGCCAAGCGCATATAGAATGTTTGGTGCTCCTGGAGATAAGAGGTATTTTAGTAAGTTAATGACATATTTATGCTTTATACTAATTTGGGGAGGATTGATACTTGCTTTATTCAGCGAAGAGTTAATTAAACTCTTCGCAGTAAATCCCGATTACTGGCCTTCCTATCATGTCGTTCCTATAATTATTCTTTCTTATGTGTTTAATGGATTACTATTAGTGGCTCTACTTGGGCAATATTTAACAAAAAACACAAAAAATATTGCAATTAGCACAATTTTAGCTGCAATTTTAAACATAGTTCTTAATGCAATTTATATTCCAAAATATGGTTATATTGCTGCAGGATATACTACCCTAGTGTCCTACTTTGCTCTTTTTGTGATTTCATATATAGTCTCAAATAGATATTATAAAATATCATTTGAAGTGTATAAGTTAATTCAGCTATTTATAGTAGGAATCGTTTTATTTGGTATCGTAACATCATTCCGAAGTGATAATTCAATAATATTTATATTTTCGAAAGTAATTTCTATTGTGGCCTTCCCCTTTATTCTGTACTTGTGGAAATTTTATGAAAAACAAGAAATTGATGCCATAATCGGGTTTGCAAAAAAATGGAAAAAATTAGGAAATTGGAAAGAAAATATCTTAAAGAAGAACTAAAATTATGTCATATCTTAAAAAAATGAAAAAGAATAGATTATTTTTATCTGCTTATTACTTTTCCGTAAGTACAAAGGATTATTTTAATCTAAATTTAATAGGATTTATTAAAAGTTTAGCTTGGTATCTTTCTGATTATTTCCATTATGAAAAGGGGTCTAAGAGCTATAATGATCAGTTTAAGATTTATTGTATGTGTCCCAAATTAAACGATAAAACAAAATTTACACCACTTGAGCCAATATACTTTTTCCAAGATGCTTGGGCTGCAAAGAAAATATTTGATCTGAAACCAAAACATCATTATGATGTAGGAAGTTCTGCGAAAACAATTAGTATCATTTCCCAGTTCGTTCCTACCACGATGATTGATATACGTCCGTTAGGACTTAAGCTGGAAAATCTTTTTTTTATGGAAGGCACAATATTAAATCTACCCTTTGAAGATAATTCTATTGAATCAATTTCTTCTTTGTGTGTAATAGAGCATATTGGCTTAGGTAGATATGGTGATGAAATAGATGCTTTAGGAAGTAAAAAGGCAATTAGAGAATTAATTAGAGTAAGCGCTCATAATGGAATAATATTATTCTCTGTACCTGTTGATGAAGAGAATAAAGTTTTTTTCAATGCTCATAGGGCATTTACCCGAGAATATATAATTGCTCAATTTAATTGTTGTGAATTGATTGAAGAAAAATATATTTATGGAGACAGGTTGTTTGATAATTATGACCCTGGAAAAGGTTTTGGAACCGGATTATTTTTATTTAAGAATAAAAAAGGAAATATAAGTTGATTAATATATTGAAAAGAAAAATTCTTAATCCGAAGTTAAATAATCTTATTAAAAAATTTTCGCCACGATTTCACAAAGAAAGAATTATATCTAAGGAGTTTTATTCTCAATTCGTGAAACCTGGTGACTTATGTTTTGATGTGGGTGCTAACTTAGGCAACAGGGCTGCTATTTTTTTAGAACTTGGGGCAAATGTTATAGCAATAGAGCCACAAAATTCTTGTTACAATTATTTAAAAAGACTTTTTGCAAATAATGAAAACATTACGATAATCCCAAAAGCTTTAGGTGAAATAGAAAGTACGGGGCAAATATCTATTTGTGATGAAGCGAGCGTTATATCTACCATGTCAGAAAAGTGGATGAAAGAGGGAAGGTTTTCAAAGGATTATCATTGGAACACATATCAAAAGGTTGAAGTTACCACCCTAGATAAATTAATTGAAAGGTATGGAATACCTGATTTTTGTAAAATTGATGTAGAGGGATTTGAAAAAAGTGTAATAAAAGGCCTTTCGTACAAAATAAAATATTTATCGATAGAATTTACTAAAGAATTATTTTCTGAGTCTATTGAATGTCTCAATATTTTAGAGAGTATTGGTGATCTTGATGTTAATTATTCATTAGGGGAATCTATGATTTTAACATCTAATTTGTGGCTAAAAAAAGATGAGCTAATAAAAAAAATCAAGGATGAAAAAAATAACAATTTATGGGGAGACATTTATATTAGGTTGAAATAGGAAATATCTAATAAATGCAACCTTATGGTTTTATTTCAGGTCATTAAAATATTTTTATGATCAACCCAATTGTTATTGGGAAATTCATCTTGAATTTAGTAGCTGTTAATAGAAAAAATTTTAATCTATACTATTGTAATTTATTTTTTAAATTTTAATACTATGATAAGCTAAACATAAATGGAAATCGATATGATAGTAGTAAGAAAAGAGAAGGCAATAGAGAAACGATTAAGGGATATAATTTTCACAATTTATAATCGTATCGAAAACAATAATAACGCAATTTTTTCTTCTAATGGTGAAGAATATTTTTTAAACCTTTTTTTGAAAACTGATATCAACATCGTTTTTGATGTTGGTGCGAATATGGGCGAATATTCTAAGCTATTATTGAAAAAATCAAAAGATTTAAATAAAGATATAGAACTTCATATATTTGAACCCCTTTCAACATGTTTTAATAAGATTCAAAATGAGTTTTCGCATGGGGAAAATATATTCTTAAATAATTTTGGCATTTCTGACGAAGAGAAAGAAACTGAAATTTATTTTGATGCTGCTGGAAGTTCGTTTGCCTCCTTATACCAAAGAGATCTATCTAAAATTAATAAACAGCTTAACCAAAAAGAAAAAATAAAATTAAGACGAGTTGACAATTATATTACAGAAGTAAAAATTCCTAAAATTGATTTATTGAAGATTGATGTTGAAGGGCATGAATTAAATGTCTTAAAAGGGGTTGGTAAATTTTTGGACTCGGATTTTATAAAAGCTATTCAATTTGAATATGGTGGTGCAAATTTAGATTCGCGAACCTATTTGAAAGATTTATATAATATTTTAGAGCCCAAGGGATATATTATGTGTAAAATCATGAGAAACAGTATTCAGCCCAGAAACTATGAAAGTAAAATGGAAAACTTTCAATATGCAAATTATTTAGCAGTAAGTCCTTTATTGATTAATGATTGAAATTAAGCCAAATATTTTCAATAATTTTCTTTGTCCGGAATGTAAGTCTTCTAAAGTAGAAGTTAAGGAAATTGTTTTTCCAGGCATTCATGTATTGGCAGACTGTAAATGTCAGATTTGCAATACATTATTTTTTTCAGACTTCCCAATCGGTCATGCATTATTCTATCCGGTAACGTTTAATAAGAGTTCATATACAATATATGATAATGAAAACATTGCATGGTTTGCCAAGCCACTTCTAAATTCATACATATATAAGTTAAATGACCAAATTTCAATTCAAAAAAAAATTTATCGACAAACCAAAGATATCATTCTCCTTAATTGTATAGATTATTTATACGGGCATGTTCTTTTAAAACTCTTTAATGCTCAGGAGTATTTAGAAAAATTTAATAAATTGGGGTTAGTTATTATTATTCCAAAACAATTTGACTGGCTAATACCGGAAGGAGTAAGTGAAGTTTGGACAGTCGATATAAAATTAAAAGATGCGCAAAATTGGTTTGTTGTAATTAATGATTTTATTCAGAATGAATTAAAAAGATTTTCTAAAGTTTACCTTAGCCTCGCGTTTTCACATCCCGAATTTGGTAAAATCGATATTGAAAAATTTACGGGTATCAAACCTTTTAATATTCATAACTTCACAAAACAAAACCCTACATTTACGTTTATTTACAGAGAAGACAGGCTTTGGACTTCAGGAAAGCTTAGTTCGATGATCTCTGAAATAAATAGTCAGATGTATCTATTTTCATTGCTAAAAAATATTTTAATTTTATTTCAAAAAAGAAAAATTATTAAAACCTTTAGACTACTTAAGAATATTTTTCCTAATGCAGTTTTCAATATTGTTGGAATTGATACAAAAGGTAAATATCCTGCATTTATAAATGACATGAGAAAAAATAAAATAAATATAAGTATTGAAAAACTTTGGTGTAAGATTTACAGTGAAAGTCATATAGTAATAGGAATACACGGATCAAATATGATTTTGCCATCGGTATTATCCGCAGGTTTTATCGAATTGCTTCCAATGTCGCGTGAAGATAATTTTTTGCAGGACATTGCGAAATCTTTTAATAACAGAGTTGATGTTTTCCTGGGAAGATTTACGCAAGAATACGTACGACCTATTGAGTTAGCATCAAAAATAGCATCAGTTATTAATAAATTTCCTGAAGCGTTTATTAGATATGATAATTCGTTTCTTGGACATAAAGTTTATTATGAAACTCACAAGTGGAAGATAGATGGAAACTGAATTGGCTCCAATTGCACTTTTTGTATACAATAGACTTTGGCATACCCAAAAGACCATCGAATCACTCATTAAGAATTCAAAAGCAAAAGATTCTGTACTATATATTTTTTCCGACGCACCCAAGTCGGAAATTGACAAAAAGTCTGTTAAAGATGTCAGAAATTATATTAGATCTATAAGTGGTTTTAAGGACATTCAAATTCAAGAAAGAGAACAAAATTTGGGATTAGCTACCTCAATCATATCCGGTGTTTCTACCGTGATAAGAAAAAATGGAAAAATAATAGTAGTTGAGGATGATCTTATTGCTTCTCGGAATTTTATACAATTTATGAATGATTGCTTAGAATTTTACAAAGGAAATGATAAGATATTTTCAATTTCTGGATATTCTTACCCAATTGAGATCCCCAAAAGTTATAAAAATGATTTATATCTTTTACCTAGATCATCATCATGGGGGTGGGGAACATGGCTTGACAAGTGGAGTAAGGCTGATTGGGAAATTAAAGATTATAGTGATTTTATAAGATCAAAAAATAAAAGAATTTCTTTTAACATAGGAGGGGACGATTTAACCGATATGTTGATATCACAAAAGAGGGGAAAAATTGATTCATGGGCTATCCGCTGGTGCTACGCTCATTATAAGAATAATGCCTTTTGTTTATATCCCCGAGTATCAAAAATTCAAAATATAGGAAATGATAATTCAGGAACTCATTCAAAAAAAACAAAAAAATATATAATCAATATTGATAATGGCGAAAGTAGTACTATCTTAAAACCTGATATTGTTGTTTCAAATGAAATTATTGAAAATCTTTCAAGGTTTTTTCGGAGAAAATTTCATAAAAGAATTATTAGAATAATTAGAAGAATATTAAATGTTTAATTCTGAATTCATGAAACTATAAGCAACTTGTGAAAGAGCATCTTAGAATGAGAAAAATGGAAATAAAATGATTAAGAAATTGTGAAATAAATTTAAAGAAAGTCAGCATACACTCGGTAGTAAGTAGGCTTCCTAAAGTATTTAAATATAGTTAAATAAGGAATTATAAGCTGAAAAACATCAATAAAGAAAATTAAAAGTTGTCTAAATTAAAAAAGGGGTCTTTAACCTGAAAGTAAAAAACATGAGCTACAAAATTCCTATATACCAACCTACACTTGACGGCAATGAAAAGAAATACGTCAATGAATGTTTAGATACATCATGGATTTCATCACGCGGAGAATTTATACCAAGATTTGAAAACGACTTCAGGAAATTTATCGGAGTTGAGCATGCAACTGCGGTAAGCAACGGAACGGTTGCGTTGCACTTAGCCATTGTGACGCTTGGTATTGGTCCTGGTGATGAAGTTATCGTCCCTTCATTTACTTATATTGCTTCTGTAAGCACAATTGCTATTACCGGAGCAACCCCTGTTTTTGTAGACTCACTTGAAGACACATGGCAAATGGATCCCCAAGATGTGAAAAGAAAAATAACGATCCATACTAAAGCTATTATGGCTGTCCATCTCTATGGGCATCCATGCGAGATGGATGAGCTTGTAAGAATTGCAAAGGGAAATAACCTTTTTTTAATTGAAGATTGCGCAGAGGCATTTGGTTCAACTTATAAGAAAAAGCATGTTGGTACATTTGGTGATTTAGCCACATTTAGCTTTTATGGAAATAAAACCATAACTACCGGTGAAGGAGGAATGGTTGTGACAAATGACGAAACTCTTTACGATAGAGCATATCATTTAAAGATGCACGGACTTGCTAAATACCGGCAATACTGGCATGATGTTCTTGGTTTCAATTACAGGATGACTAATATTTGCGCCGCAATTGGATTAGCACAAATAGAAAAAGCTAATGAGAAAATTCTTAAGAAGCGACAAATAGCAAAATGGTATAATGATGCTTTAAAAGATTTGCCGGTAAAACATCACGGTGAATATGGTGAAGTTTTTCATTCATATTGGATGTATTCTATTCTCGTTGAATCACCTAAAATCAGAGAAGATTTAAGAGAATACTTAAAAGATGGAGGAATAGAAACTCGTCCGACATTTTTCCCGGTACATACTATGCCGATGTTCTCTCATAAATTCCAAAAACTGCCTGTGGCTGAATATCTCGGATGGCACGGCATTAATATGCCAAGCTGGCCCGGTTTATCACAAGATAAAATTGAGTTTATTGCCG
>JAKBMG010000179.1 GCA_021831685.1 Bacteroidota bacterium
CATATTACCCAGAACTTAAACCGTATCTTACCTCGGACAGAAAATGGAAAGAAAAATTCCATAGAAATATGTTCGATGCGGTTGCTTTGGGAATGCATGCTCTAAGTTTCATAACTAAGGTGAAATGACTATTTTTACTTGAAAGGGAAAAATATTTTTCATTTATAAACAAAGTGAGAGAAAATTGCTTTCCAAAGTATTTTCCAGTGCAACGATAGGCGTTGACGCATATTGTGTTGAAGTAGAAACACATGTTGAAAAACAAATTCCTTCATTTATCATTGTAGGATTGCCGGACAATGCCGTGAAAGAAAGCAGGGAAAGAGTCACGGCGTCGATAAAAAACAGCAAACTTGAATTTCCCCCACGAAAGATTACGATAAATTTAGCTCCTGCCGATGTAAAGAAAGAAGGGAGTGCATTCGATCTTCCCATTGCGATTGGCATTTTATCTGCATGCGAACAGGTTGATAAAAATTTATTGAGTGACACCTTGTTCTTGGGCGAGCTCTCGCTTGATGGTCAACTGCGGCATATTCGCGGTGCGCTGCCTATTACTCTTTCTGCAAGGAAAAATAATATCAAACGGATCGTCCTCCCCAAAGATTCAACGCCCGAAGCAGCTCTTGTGGAGGGCATTGAGGTGTACGGCTTGGAATCATTGTCGGAAGTAGTTGAGTTCTTAAATGGGAACATACACCCGCTGCCAACAAAGACGAATGTTACCGAACTCTTTTCGAACGCAAATTGTTATCATCTTGATTTTTCGGATGTGAAAGGACAAGAAAATGTGAAGCGTGCCTTGGAAGTCGCTGCTGCCGGAGGTCATAACATTTTGATGATCGGTCCCCCGGGTTCCGGGAAAACCATGCTTGCAAAGAGAATACCCTCTATACTTCCGTTGCTGTCTCTTGAAGAGGCTTTGGAGACCACCAAGATTCATTCTGTTGCGGGAATCTTGCCGAGAAATAAAGCACTCGTTGCCGAACGTCCTTTCCGGAGCCCTCACCATACGGTATCCGATGCAGCATTAGTCGGAGGAGGTTCGTTTCCACGCCCCGGAGAGGTTTCTTTTGCGCATCATGGGGTTCTCTTTCTTGATGAGCTGCCGGAGTTTAAACGGAACGTGCTCGAAGTGCTTCGGCAGCCGCTTGAAGATGCGAAGGTCACGGTAAGCCGCTCAAAACAGTCCCTTGAATTTCCTGCGAATTTCATTTTGGTCGGTTCTATGAATCCGTGTTTGTGCGGATTTTATACACACCCAGATAAGGATTGTACCTGTACGCCGCAGCAGATTCAGAAGTATATGGCACGGATTTCCGGTCCGTTACTTGACCGGATCGATATTCACATTGAGGTGCCTGCGGTAAAGTATAAAGAACTCTCCTCTCAAGCGAAAAGTGAAACATCAGAAGCAATCCGGAATCGGGTAATAAAAGCAAGGCTCATTCAATCACAGCGATTCAAAAGCGTAAAGTATATTTTTAACAACGGCGATATGGGTACTCGGGAAGTGAGGCAGTTTTGCATGCTTGACACCGCAGGTTCGGAGTTGTTAAAAATGGCAATGACAAAGCTCGGTCTCTCTGCACGGGCGTATGATAGGATTTTAAAAGTGAGCCGCACTATCGCCGATCTCGAAGGCTCCGAAAATATTTTGCCCCAGCATGTGAGCGAAGCAATCCAATACAGAAGCCTGGATAGAGAACTATGGAAACATTGATTGGTGAGTTTCTTGGGAGTAGTATAATATTGACTTTATTTGATATTTTACGATATGAAAAAAACAAATAGCCATAAAAACGAAATCGTCATTTACCAAGCGAAGTCCGGCGCCATTGAAATTAAAAAAGACGCTCGGGCGGATACGGTATGGGCAACCCAGGCGCAGATTGCTGAAATCTTTGATGCGGAACGCTCGGTCATCACGAAACACATTCGAAATATTTTAGCGGGCAAGGAGTTGGATGCCGATGCAGTATGTGCAAAATTTGCACATACTGGAACCGACGGCAAGACGTATCAAGTGCAATTTTATAATCTTGATATCATCCTGGCGGTTGGGTACCGCACGAATTCCAAGCGAGCAATAGAATTTCGTAAGTGGGCAACGAGAACATTGCGGCGCTATATTGTTGATGGATATGCAATCAATAAACACCGCATTGCGAAACACTACGCCCAATTCCTGGAAGCGGTAGAGAATATAAAACAGGCATTGCCTGTGAGGGCACTTACTGACACCGGGAGCGTGGTGGAGTTAATCTCCGCATTCGCCGACACGTGGCTGTCTTTGAATGCCTATGATACGGATACCTTACCCTACAAAGGGCACACGAAAGAATCGGTAACCCTGACCGCCGATCAGCTGGTACGGGCGCTGTCAGATTTTAAATCATCTCTCGTTCAAAAAGGCGAGGCAACAGAATTATTCGGAAAAGAAGGACATGAAGGTGTTGTTGCCGGAATAGTGGGCAATGTGATGCAGTCGTTTGACGGCAAGGATCTCTACCCGACGATAGAAGAAAAGGCGGCCCATCTTTTGTATTTTATGGTCAAGAATCATCCATTTACAGACGGCAACAAAAGGAGCGGAGCCTACGCGTTCATTTGGTTTTTACAGAAAGTAGGCATATTGGATCGGTCAAATATCACTCCTTCGGCACTAACGGCGCTTACATTGTTGATAGCTGAAGGTGAGCCAAAAAATAAGGAGCGGATGATTCGGCTCATTCTGCAATTGCTGAAAAAGTAACGCTTTAGATTTTATTATGTCAACACAGAAGCCTAGAAAGATAATTATGGAAAGAGTAATACTCTATTTGTGGAAGACACAACAAAAACGTTGACCGTGAGAGACTTTTCCTCTATAATATAATTAATTATATTAACAAGAGGTTTAACTATGAAACAAATTCCAAAGCATTTACATACGCTCTTTTGGGACGTAAACATTGCAACATTCGATCCGCTTGAGCATCCGCAATATACCATCAGCCGCATACTTGAATTGGGAGACAAAGAAGCAATAACCTGGATGAAGGGAATTTTTTCTAAGTCTCAGATTGAGTACATTCTCAAAGTGGATGAAAGACTCTCTCCTAAATCTGCAAACTTTTGGGCGATAATATTCGGCGTTCCCTTTCATGAAGTTGCCGCATTAAAACAAAAATGAGGAGAGCGAAATGAATACCCCAATGTGGCATCAAGAAATTCTTCCTCCAGCATCTCACGAGGTTTTACGTGACCTTATTGCCGCACTTCCGCTTTCTGAATTTTATCTCGCCGGCGGTACAGGTTTGGCGCTCATACACGGCCATCGTCTCTCACGGGACTTCGATTTTTTCAGCGCTCAGTTGTTCAATGAGGACTCATTGATTCAAAAGATGCAGGGCTTGAAAGATCTTACCATCGTTGCGAAAAGTGAAAATACACTTCATATCATTGTAAAGGAGTTAAAGGTAAGTTTTCTTGGCTATTCCTATCCGCTTCTTTATCCTACGAAGCAATATCAACCGGAAGCAAATATCTCTATTGATGTTGCTGATGAAAGAGATATTGCCTGTATGAAGATCAGTGCGATCAGCAGTAGAGGAACAAGACGAGATTTCGTTGACTTGTATATGATTGCGCAGCAATACAACCTGCCTGAACTATTCAAGTTGTTTAAACAGAAATTCTCTCTTACTCCATACAATAATGTCCATATTCTGAAGTCGCTCATTTATTTTGCTGATGCCGAGTTGGATCCTATGCCAGATATGCTATTTCCCCTTTTATGGGACAGCGTTAAAAAATTCTTTACTTCTGAAGTTCCTAAATTATTGTAAATGTTAAAAGAGTAGTATTAGAGCGCCAATTGAGATTTCAACCTTGCGCTTTTATTTTGATGTAAAAACATCATCAGCTAATGTTTTATTTTGCCTCAAAAAGGGAAAAAATTTCATAGAAACATATTTGACGCGATTGTGCTAGGAAAATATTTTTTAACAAAAGAGTAGGATTATAATTTAATCTGATAATATAGAAATTAAACCAAATAAAACTGCAATAGCAACCAAACCAACAAACCTTCCATTTATTTTCTCTTCTTTCACGTGATGAGTCAAATTAGTAATTTGTGTTGCAATTCCGTCATAAGATGCACCTTTCAAATTTAAACCTTGAAATGCAGAAATCCAGTCAGGCAATTCAGAAGGTTCAACATCCCACATGATTGGGACAAGTTTCTTATTAATTTTTACTGCCTCGATTATCTCTTTTTCAACGTTTGGTGAATTTAATGCGTTGCGACTGGCTAAGAAGAAAACCCATTCTGAGTTTCTCAGAGCTTTAAATATTTGAGATTCCCAACGATACCCCGGCAGTATGTTTATTGAGGCTATAAATACATTGAGACCTTCATTGAACAGATGAGTACGTACAAACTGCGCAAGGTGTTCATCTTTGACTGAATAACTTATAAAAACATCTGGCATTTAATACAGTCCTTTCTTAAAAATCTAATATTTTTATATCGAAGTATTTTATAAAATGAATTAATAATCTACTAAAATGAAGATAAAGACAAATAAGATAGTAATCGCATTCTTCTCACCTTTTCTTTATTTCATTTCTTCCAGATATTTACTTGTGATAATAAAAAATAAAATAGCTGAACGCCAATCATTAATTTTGAGTTTCTTTTTATATAAAATTACTTAATAATGCAAAATATTCCTATGAATTTTATTTTATTATTTTAAGAGCCTTAATATATGTAGGTGAAATTGACTGATAGAATAATTAAAAACAACAGGATGTCATAATACTTTTCATATAATCTTTTGAGAAGTTCATTTAAATATATCTAATTTAAAATTCTATGATATAATTCATTCATGAATCCAATAGGTTTTTTATATGCCGTCGGTGCAGCTATTACGTGGGGACTGGTGTATACCATCGATCAAAAGATACTTACAAATATTTCTCCACTTACGCTACTCTTTATTGATTCACTTATAACGGCGATTATTATGATACCGTTTTTCTTTTTAGATAAGAAACCTATTATAAATTTAGTAAATTCTGGGAAGGTGAACCTTCTTCTTATTCTCATTTCTCTAATACTTGCAGTAGTTGCAAACTTCCTTATTTATTCGGGCATTAAAACAATAGGGGCCTCCATGGCCTCTATTTTTGAGATCAGCTATCCCTTGTTTGTAGTGCTATTTAGTTTTCTTTTCTTTCGAACCAGTGTCAATACAACCTTTTTGATTGGAGCATTGTTGATTTTTTTAGGCTCGATTATCATACTGAAGTTTTAGTTAATAATTTATTTAGGGGAGTATCTTTATCGTATATTTGAGATTAAAAGAGCCTCCGTATCAAATTCAACTTGCGTTTTATTTAATTTAAGGCAAACCTATTTTGTAGACTAAAATTTATAATTACATAGGTGTGTTAAAAATGGATGAAATAAAAAAGTTAATTGATGATTATTTATCTCACTGTAAATATGAGAAAAATCTTAGCCCTCTTTCGCTCAAAGCTTATCTAATTGATCTAAAACAGTTTCAACAATATATCAGTAGGACTCCCTCAATCAAGACAATCGCTGAATTAGATAAACATCTCATTCGTGATTATTTAAAGGAAATCTTTCCACAAAACAAACCCAAAACGGTAAAAAGAAAACTTGCAACAGTGAAAGCATTTATGAACCATTTAGAATATGAGGATATTCTTCTGGTGAACCCATTCCGCAAGATTAAAATCAATATAAAAGAAGGAAAACAGCTGCCTAAAATTATAGAGCTTGATAAGATTCAAAAGTTATTTGCTTATTTATATCAGAGAAAAGAATTTCTTTCTAAAAAGAAAAATTCTTTATATGAAAATACAGTAAGGGACATTGCGGTATTAGAATTACTTTTTGCAACAGGAGTGAGAGTATCTGAATTGTCAAATCTTAAAACAAATAACCTTAATCTTTCAAAGGGATTAGTTCTTATTAAAGGAAAAGGTAATAGAGAAAGGGTCATCCCTATTGTACATCGTGAAATTTTAAATGCATTAAAATCCTATTACAAACTATTTAAAGTGGAAATTTTCAAGGGTGATTTTTTTTTCGTAAATAGATTAAATAGTCGTCTTTCAGATCAATCAATAAGATTAATGATTCGCAATCATACAAAGTCTATTAATCTACAACAACGTATTACGCCCCACATGTTCCGTCACTCCGTAGCGACATACTTATTGGAAAATGGTGCTGATATTCGTTACATCCAAAATATTTTAGGTCATAGTTCAATCAATACTACACAAATCTATACCCAAGTTAATGAGGGGCCTAAGCGAAAAGTGATCCGATTGAAACATCCGCGAGGCAGATTTAATTTGAAATAGTCTTGTTGGGATAAATATTCCCATCACGTATTATGTTCCTAGATGAATAACGGATAATTAAATATTATCAATGGAAAAAATAGATTTATTTGAAGTTTCAAAAACTTATAATTCTATGGCTGAAATCTGGGACTTGAATGATACATGGCACTGGATAACGCATGAGATGATAATGTCATTTATATGGAAATCTATAAACGAAATTCCTAATAATAAAAATATTAAAATCCTTAATGCCGGCTCTGCTGGAAATAGTTATGGGCTTAATGAGAAAAATATTGTGCATACAGACATAGCTAAAAATAAAATACGGCATCTTCCGAATTCAATTTTATCAAATATAGAAGACATACCTCTAAAAAGTAATAGTTTTGATCTCATAATCTGCGTTGGAAGTGTTATAAATTATTGTGATCCGATTAGGGTATTCGATGAATTTAATAGATTATTAATCAGGAAGGGGTATATCATAATTGAATTCGAAAGTAGCTGTACATTTGAATTATTAGGGAAAGAAAATTTTAATAAAAAGGTTGTTCTTACAGATACATTTTATAACGGCGGAATAGAAAAGCTTTGGTACTTTTCTGAATTATATATTCAGGAGTTAGCATCCAATTTTAATTTAAAAATATATGATCGGAACAAATGTCATTTAGTTTCGCCGCTAATATATAGGTTATTTAAAAAAGAAAAATTTGCAGCCCATTTTGCAAAACTTGATGATATCTTCTTGAAAATACCTTTGGTGAATCGTTTCGCCTCGAATGTAATATACCTATTAAAAAAAGATTAAATTAATTTTATCCTTTGTTAAAAATTTTCCCAATGATCTTTAAGAAAGTATTGGATTTCTTTTCAAATAACATAGCAAATAAAAAGGCTACTAAAAACAAAGATGTATAAAATATTGTACTCAACGCAGAAGAATCAATTCCATATTTCAGTTTTAAGAACAAGTAAATTCCGGTTACCAGGATAAAACATAGGACAAATGTAAATATCCCTGTAATTATTTTTAATAATTTATTGTATCCCAAAATTGTTTTTCTATTTTTTGATTCTGCATGAAATAAATGACCATAGCCGTTCATCTCAATAAATTCTTTTTTAGCAATCCCATTTTCTATTTTTGATAATAATTTGTTCAATCCTTTTTGATATTCAATCTTTTGTTCTTCATTAAGAAAAGCATCATACCATCTTTGATTATATTTAAAATAAATTGCATTAACTATTTGCAAAAAAGTTTCTTTTTTTATTTTTTTTGTTTCATCAAGTGTATAAATCATTAAAACACTTTTCATCTCACTTTCGTGATTATAAATTCCTAATCGTGGTGTATAATACGTGCATTTTGCTACACAAAATCCGGCCATTTTTAGGAGTCGTATCATATTTTTTGATTTTGCGGGCGGTTCTAATTTTTCATTATAATACCCAATTTCAGCAACTACGTAATCAAAAATAATTCCACTTTCTTGTAAAAATTCTTCTATTTCATGGACGAATTGGTAAAATGCGCCAAGTTTTCTAAATGGTTTATCAATAATCACATAATCTACAATCACAGTTTTTTCTTGTAGAAAATAGGCAAGCTCTGAAAACCCTATCAAAACGTCATTCAAATAGAGACCAAGCAGAAAAAAGGAATCTTCAAATCTTTTATTATACCTATCTACCCAATACATTATTTCCTTTGTATCGGTTCGTGCTGCAGGCTCTATGTTGTGAGCATACAATTCCAATGCTTTAACTAGATCTGTATTATTTGTATTTCTTAAGCGCCTTATTTCGTATGATGATTTCATTGATAATATTTAATTATCCGTTATTCGAAATTTTTACAATAAAATACTTTTGTTAAAATATTATTTTATATGATATTTTACAATAATTAATTTAATTGAATTTTTTCACTTCAATGAGATAAATTATGAGAAAAGGATTAGCATTACCACATGTTGGAGTTTATTTGCGTCTTCAACCATCGGAAATTCATAGTGCAAGTATATTGGTTATAAGGGAAAAAAAGGGATTTACCCTTTTTATAGATGAAGATAGAGATTTTATTTGGTTTAATAAATAAGAAAATTGTATGATGATTTTTGTATAATTAAACATGATACTGCAAAAGTATTGTCCGTAAAGTTCACTGGACTAAGACATGGCGTGCTTTAATTTTCCTAATTTCGCTTTGTAAAACGACTTTTATAATGTATTTTATAAAGCACTATTTTATAACCTTCATGGAGAGTCTTATGAACAAAAAACTATGGACTGGATTCATCGCGGTATGGATCGTTTACGGGATTTTGGAATGGCTCGTAAACGCGGTTATTTTGCATTCTGCTTATATGTCAGGAGATGTTGCTAAATGGATGCGCCCGAACGGTGAAATAAAATTGTGGGTGATTTATGTAGCATATCTTTTCTTTGCCTTTTTCTTTACACTTATTTTTTCCAAAGGGTTCCAAAATAAAGGGATTATCGAAGGAGTGCGGTATGGAATTTATGTCGGATTGATGGTAAGTCTACCCGCTGCGTATGTTTCATACGCTACAATGCCGATGCCGTATACACTCGCACTGCAATGGTTTCTTTATGGCATGATCGAAATGATACTCTGTGGAATTGTTCTGACTTTTGTGTATAAACCAAAAGAACCCAAGGCAACTGTTGCTACTTAACAGTTCTCAGACATCAAAGTTTTTATAAAGCCTATCAATTACGGATAGGCTTTTTTGTATAACGGTTTCTTAAATGTATTTTATAGGAAGCAAATATTATTTGAAAATAATTGGAACTAATAATGCAAATATATTCTTCGGTGATTGTTGTTACTAATAAAAAATTGATTTAAATTATATAATTCAAGAAAACATAATCAGTAGAGGAATATATGGCAAAAAAAGATACGCTCGTATTTTCTCATTGGTACCATCTTACCGAAAACATTCAGCAGTCAACGCAAGAGTTCTATTCCAGGCTCGAACAAACGATTAAAAAACGAGACCTGCCGGATGTCCGTATCTCGAGGATCGATTTCAAGGAGGGAAATATTTTTTCCGCGCAAAGGGAATATCTCCGTGTCAAACGAAAAGAACTCGTCTTTGATATTTGTGCAGCGCCTTTCGGCAACGGTTTTTTTATCTCATGGTGGCTGGGAGAAAAAATGGGTGCGCTTCTAAGCCTGTTATTGCTCGTCCCCTTCCTGGGTGCACTGATAGCCAAGACTTCCCGTCCTGCAACATATTACCGGCTTGATACCACACTCATGTTCCAAGAATCGGTACATTTGGCGGTTCTTGAAATACTGGACGGGCTTACTGAGGCGAAAGGAATAAGAGCGTTATCAGAATCTGAAAGAAAACCAATAATCAGTGATCTGTTTAAGCGGTAGGAATAACTGAGTGATAAGTTCAAGCTTGATCGAACAGCTTACTGAAAATTTTTACGACTGGGAACAGCGGGGAAGAGGCTGGAATCTTTGGAGCTATCCCATTGATCCAGAACCCCCTTTTGTACCGTTCTACTACCATGCGACGCCGATGCTCGCACCGATTGATGACGGGCGGAAACCGACATTCCTTAGCTCATTAACTGAGAAAATAAAGAATAAATTCAATGGCTCTGCGAATAATAACAATAATGTTTCATTAGATTCGACTCAAGAAGATTATGACATATCCCCTCTTCCGTTTGAGGATATCGATGAGATCAAAGAAATAAAAATAGTGCTTCCGCAAAACTATAAAGTGATTGCAGAATATGTAGAGCAATGTCTGCTCAATATAACGATGCAATCATCGATCATCAGTTTTGAAATAATCGGTCAACACGATACGATCACGATTCAGTTCGCGTGCAGGGAGTCGGGTGTTTCATATACCGAACAACAGATCAAAGCGTATTTCCCTGAATGCACCTTCACTCTTTCTGAGAATTCTTTTGATAATCTACTAAGAAATAATGAAGAAAATTCCGTCGTCGTTGATTTCGGGCTTTCGGAAGAATTCATGCGGCCGCTTCGCACCTACGATTCGTTCGATCCCGATCCCCTAACCGGCATCTTTGGCGTCTTAGAACATCTGGGAAAAGAAGAAATCGGGTTGGTGCAGGTGCTATTTAAAGCGGCTGAATCTCCATGGGCTGAAAGCATGATGCGCTCGGTGATGAGTGAGGCGGGAGACTCTTTTTTTATCGATGCGCCGGAAATGGTGAGCCTAACCCGCGATAAATGTAAGTACCCTCTCTTTGCAGTGAATCTGAGAGTACTTGGGAAAGGAAATACAGAACAGCGCTCATGGGAAATAGTGAAATCACTTGCCAGTAGTTTGAACGTCTATTCCGATTCTCAGAGCAATATACTTATTCCGCTTGAGAATAATGGGTATGATCAATTCGCGCATCTTGAAGATGTCATCTTGCGGCAAACACATAGAAGCGGAATGATTCTGAGCGGCGCTGAGCTTATTTCATTAGTTCATTTTCCATCAATTTCGGTTGTATCGAAAAAACTGAGAAGCGGAAATCAAAAAAGTTATGAAGCTCCCGCTTCGGTAGTGGGGAATGAATTTATGTTGGGTGAAAATATTCACAACGGAAAAAAGATTGACGCATCGCTTACTCATGAACAGCGGCTCCGCCACATGCATGTCATAGGGGCTACGGGAACGGGAAAGTCAACGCTTCTTCTTAATCTCATAAGCCAAGACATGCAGCATGGAATTGGACTTACTGTTCTTGATCCTCACGGAGATTTAATTGAATCAATATTAGAACGCGTTCCTGAAAGTAGATTTGACGACGTCGTATTGTTCGATCCAAGCGATGAGCAATATTCCGTAGGTTTTAATATACTTGAAGCGAAATCTGAGATAGAAAAAAATGTTCTTTCATCCGACTTAGTTGAAATATTTAGAAGATTCTCAACCAGTTGGGGCGATCAAATGAGCGTGGTGTTGGGGAATGCAATTTCAGCGCTTGTCGAAAGCGACCAAACAAACTCTCTGATAGAGCTGCGGAGATTCTTAATCGAAAAAGAATTCCGGAATGAACTGCTTAAAGGTGTATCCGATTACCATATACAATATTTTTGGGAAAAGGAATTTCCACTACTGCGGGGATCCTCACTTAGTTCCATACTCACCCGTCTTGATTTCTTCCTAAGGCCGAAGCTTGTTCGGAATATAGTAACTCAAAGACAAGGAATAGATATTAAAGACATAGTCGATCACCGAAAGATATTCTTAGTGAAACTCGCTCAAGGAATCATCGGCGATGAGAATGCCTACCTCTTAGGCTCACTCCTCGTTTCCAAACTGCATCAAGTAATCATGCAGCGGCAGACGCAAAGCAGCCAGGAAAGAAAACCTTTCTATCTCTATATAGATGAGTTTCAAAACTTTATCACCCCCTCAATGAAAGCGATTCTTTCGGGAGCCCGGAAGTATCATTTGGGATTAATTCTGGCTCACCAGGATTTGCATCAGTTATGGGAAACGGATACCGGACTTGCCAATGCGATTATCTCCAATGCCGGAACCCGCGTATGTTTCCGTATCGGAGATTTTGATGCACAGAAATTACAAAGCGGA
>JAKBMG010000083.1 GCA_021831685.1 Bacteroidota bacterium
TTCCGATCTTCGGAACGGCGGTAAATTATATAAGCGTTTTTTGCGCCTAGTCGTTTTGCTGTTCTAACTGCATCCATTGCTGTATTGCCTCCCCCAAATACGGCAACATTTTTGTCTTTAATATGAAAAACAGGTGTATCATAATCCGGAAATTTATATGCCTTCATCAAATTTACGCGGGTTAAAAATTCATTGGCAGAATAAACCCCGTTAAAATTTTCTCCTTTGATATTTAAGAAGTAAGGAAGACCTGCGCCAACAGCTATAAATACGGCATTATAACCATCAGCAAGGAGCTCATCTACCGTATCGGTCATTCCGATAACAGCATTGGTTTGAAAATCAACTCCAAGTTTCTTAAGCGATTCTACTTCGGCTTTTACTATGTCTTTTGGAAGTCGAAATTCCGGAATACCATAAATTAATACCCCTCCTAAATCATGCAGAGCTTCAAAGACTGTTACATCATGCCCCATCTGGATTAAATCTCCAGCGCAGCCTAATCCTGCAGGACCACTTCCGATGATAGCAACTTTTTTCCCGCTCTTTGGCTTTAGCACAGGTTCTCTAATACCAACATTTTGGCGTTCAAAATCTGCTACAAATCTTTCCAATCTTCCTATTGCAACAGATTCGCCCTTCTTACCAACTACGCACTTTGCTTCACATTGTTCTTCTTGCGGACAAACTCTTCCGCAAATCGCTGGGAGCATGTTGTCTTCTTTTATTTTTTCGGCAGCTTTTAGATATTCTCCTTCAGCAACAAGAGAGATGAAGTCTTTAATTTTCACTCCGACCGGGCAACCTTCTACACATGTAGGCTTAGGACATTGAATGCAGCGCATCGCTTCCATTTTTGCAAGTTCTTCGGTAAATCCAAGGTTAACTTCAGAAAAATTATTTCTTCTTATAGCACTGTCCTGCTCTGGCATAGCTTGTCGTTGAATTTTCATTCTCTCTTTATTCGATAACTTAGGCATCAATATCTCCGGTGGTATTTGGTTTCATAATTTAATATCAAATCTTTATTCATTAACGGCTTTTAGAATTGCCTCTTCACTTTTACACGAATATTTTTGAAGAGCTTCTTTCTCATCTTCGCGGTACGTTTTGTTTCTTCTTTCAAGAGTAGCAAAATCTACTTTATGTGCGTCGAATTCTGGTCCGTCTACACAAACAAAAACTGTTTTATCGTCTACAGTTGCCCTACACCCGCCGCACATTCCTGTTCCGTCAACCATTATTGGGTTTAGACTTACAACCGTTTTTATTTTGTACTTTCTTGTTACTTCGGCAACAGCTTTCATCATCGGAATGGGTCCGATTGCAAGTACGAAATCAATTTTTCTTTTTGCATCTATTAGTTCTTGAAGTTTTGAAGTAACAAATCCGGGATACCCATAACTACCGTCATCGGTTGTAACAAATACTTCATCACAGGTTTTATTCATTTCATCTTCAAGGATTACATATTCTTTCGACCGCCCACCTATTATTGAGATAGTATAATTGCCGGCTTGCTTCAAAGCGACTGCAGTGGGATAAGCAATCGCTGTTCCTACTCCGCCGCCAATGCTTACTGCTGTCCCGAATTTTTCAATGTGAGAAGGCTTTCCTAATGGACCAACTACATCCAAAATAAATTCTCCGCTGTTCAATTCGTTTAGCTCTTGTGTAGTTTTTCCTATCCCTTGTACAATAAGTGTAATAGTTCCTTCGTCGATATTTGAATCAGAAATTGTCAAAGGGATCCTTTCACCATGATCATTAACTCTAACAATAACAAACTGACCGGCTTGTCTTTTCCTTGCAATTTTGGGTGCTTCAATTATAATTTTTCTTACACTTGGGGCAATAAATTCTGCATTAATTATTTTAAACATTTTGCTTCAATTATACCTTTAATATTTTATTAGCTTCAAGGACAGCAATTGCTGTCATATTAGTTATATCGTCTACCGTTGCTCCTCTTTGAAGAATATGCACGGGTTTTTTCATTCCCATTAATACCGGACCTATGACAGTAGCTTCGCCTATTCGTGCCATTAATTTATAAGCGATGTTTCCTGAGTTCAAATCCGGGAATATTAATACGTTAGCCTTCCCCTTTAATACGCTGAAGGGATAATCATTTTCTAGAATTTGAGTCATTACTGCTGTATCTGCCTGCATTTCGCCGTCAACCATCAAATCAGGTCGTAGGTTATGGACAATTTTAACGGCTTCTTTTACTTTTGTTGTTTCAGGATATTTTGTCGAACCAAAATTACTAAAAGAAAGCATAGCTACTTTAGGTTCGACGTCAAAAGCTTTAGCAGTATCAGCAGCGGAAATTGCAATCTCAGCAAGCTCGCTTGAAGTTGGATTTATGTTTACGGTTGTATCCGCAAAAAAGAATACATCTTTTTTTGTCACAACGATATATAACCCCGAAACAACTTTTAACCCTTCCTTTATACCTATACATTGCAGTGCAGGTTTTATAGTGTTCGGATAATTCGCAGTTAATCCGCTAATCATTGCATCAGCATCATTTTTTTCAACCATCATCGAGCCATAATAAACAGGATTTCTCATCAGTTCTTTTGCTTCTTTCAAGGTAGCTCCTTTGCGAAAGCGTTTTGCATAAAAATCAGCAGCATATTTAGGACTTCTCTCGCAGCTTTCTGGATCAAATATTTCAAATTCGTTTTGGTCATAACCTAGATTATCGATATTATTTTTGATGATAGTTTTATTTCCCAAAAGAATTGGTTTTGCAATATTATCGGTGTAAGAAACATGAGCGGCTCTAATAATTTTTTCTTCTTCACCTTCAGGGTAAACAACACGACGCGGATTTTTTTGTGCTTTATGAATTGCAACTCGCATAATTTCCTTTGACAGGCCAAGTCTTTCTTTTAATTGCTCCTCATAAGCATCCCAATCCTCTATCTGGATTCTTGCTACACCCGTCTTAATAGCGGCTTTCGCTACAGCAGGAGCTACAAACCAAAGCACACGAGGGTCGAATGGTTTTGGAATTATATAATCCTTCCCAAACTTAAAATCTTCTCCGCCGTATGCGCTAAGTACCATTTCAGGGACTTTCTTTTTCGCCAGTTCAGCTAATGCATGAACTGCTGCCATTTTCATCTCTTCATTTATGGCTGAGGCTCTAACATCTAAAGCGCCACGAAATATAAAAGGAAATCCTAAAACGTTATTTACTTGATTAGGAAAATCGCTTCTGCCTGTTGCCATTATTATATCATCTCTAACGCTTACTGCATCATCGTACGTAATTTCCGGATCAGGGTTAGCCATAGCAAAAACAATAGGATTATGAGCCATAACTTTTATCATATCTTTAGAAACAATCCCGCCTTTAGAAAGCCCTACGAACACATCGGCGCCAGTCATTGCTTCCTTCAAGGAAGAATATTTCTTTTCGGTTGCAAAACCCTGTTTGTATTTATTAAGGTCTGTCCTGGATTTTGTAATGCAGCCTTTGGTATCGAACATAACAATATTTTCTATCTTGGCTCCTGCACTAACATATAATTTACAGCATGAAATAGCTGCAGCTCCGGCACCGCTTACAATAATCTTTAAGTCGGATAATTTTTTCCCCGCAACTTCGGCAGCATTAATTAAGGCAGCACAAGAAATAATAGCAGTACCATGCTGGTCATCATGAAATACCGGAATGTTCATGGTTTCTTTAAGAGTTTCTTCAATCTCGAAACATTCGGGAGCTTTTATATCTTCAAGATTTATCCCGCCAAAAGTCGGTTCAAGAAGTTGGACAGCCCTAATAATTTCCTTTGGGTCTTTACTTTTAAGTTCTAAATCGAAAACATCAATGTCCGCAAATCTTTTGAACAATACACCTTTACCTTCCATAACCGGTTTCCCGGCTGCCGGTCCAATATCGCCAAGTCCCAATACTGCAGTACAATTTGAAATAACAGCAACCAAATTTCCTTTAGCCGTGTATTTGTAGACATCATCCGGATTTTTTTCAATTTCCAGGCATGGCACAGCAACACCGGGAGTATAGGCTAACGACAGGTCTCTTGAAGTAAGGCAGGGTTTTGTAGAAATAACTTCTATTTTTCCGTGTCTACCTTTACTGTGGTAATCAAGCGCATCTTCTGTACGAATTTCCATTTTGGTTTCCTCATTATTTTGTTTCTAAGGTGCAAAAATAAATCCCTTCAACAATCGTTATATTAAAAGAATCCATTCTTTCAATTTTGAAAAACATTTGTAAATGCTTTTCAAAAATAAATAATAAAACTGACTTATGTAACAACCATAAATTGTGCCATTTGGATATCTTTTATAAAGCTGTAAGTCATTTATTTGTCAACCAAAATAAAGGCGTGTTAAAGCTATTCGATAATCATTTCCCATTTATGAAAATATTTTTCTAAGGATTAGAAGTATTGGATAAAAATAGTTTGATCTTGTCCTCTGCTAATTGAAAAACTATGTAACATTCTTCATGCGAATTTTATGCGTTCGCTACGAAACTTTTTGTTACTAAGATTTTTACAAAAAAGATTTATTCTCTCAAAAAGATTGTTATTCTTCTTATAATGAAGCTTTTCTTAAAATTTACCTTCATTTAATGGAACGGCATATCATTTGTCAAATTAGGTTGGAAATAGAATTAACAAAAAAAATAAGGAGTCCAGCAATGAAAAGAATTACACATTTATTCTTTTATCTTTCTCTTATCGTCTTTCTCGTCTCAGTGAAGCAATATCCTCAGATGATGATGCAAGATACCTTGAGGGGACATGTTTATGTAGCAGGTAATGAAGATGCACCCCATATTCCGATAGCAAATGCAACCGTGTCATTACATAGTTTTACGATGCTTGGTGATTCTACATTTTATAGTGCGACGACCGATTCCACCGGTGCATTTGTAATAGGTGGAGTAACTCACGGCAATTATGTCATTTTTTGCACTGCTGCAGGATATTCAACTTTGGTGAGAAATGAATTTGAACTTGAAGACCAAAATTCATCAATTAATCTTTATCTGCACGATACACTTTCCATTATGGGAGGAACAGTTTCAGGTAAAGTTAAGTTCGATGAATCTGATAAACCTATTTCACAAGCTATAATCGAGTTCATCAGTTTGAATAATTCAGTAGCAAATGTATTTACGACAACTGATACGAATGGTTTTTATAGTGCTAAAGTTCCAAGCGGCCAATATTATGTGTCATGCACAGTTTCTATGAATGATACCGCAACTTTTTTCCACGAATTTTATAAAAATGCTCAGACAATTTCTCAAGCAAAAATTCTTAATGTCAACGGAAGCGAACCACTGGACGACATTAGCTTTGATATTCCGCAGAACATAGCCAGTAGACATACAATAACTTTTAGCGGAAATGTTCAATCAAGCATTAGCACTCCGGTTGATTCTGCCACAATCGATATTTTAGTTGCCGGCGGAGAAGATCATGGAGAACGAACTTTAATAGCTACCACAAAAACCGATGCCTCCGGAAATTTTTCAATTACGCTTGATAGCCTTTATCAATTAAATAATTCTTTCATGATAGCTGCTCATAAAGATGGATATAAAATTCAATTTTATAATAATCAAGATGCATTTTTCAATGCAACAATTTTAAGAGCATATAATGATACCACATTTTCTAATCTGAACTTTAATCTTGTACGGGTAGATACAAGCTACAAGTTTTCAGTAAGCGGGACTATAAAGGATACTTCAGGAATGGGAATTAATAATGCTTTCATAACAGCATTTGATTCAGCCACAGGGCAACAACATCTAGCAATCTCTGATTCAAACGGGAATTACACTATTAAGGAATTAGCTCAAGGTTCATATTACATTATGTTCTTTGCTAGGGGTTATGATCCACAATTTTATCTTAATTCAGACGAATGGGAAAAAGCGACACCTGTAAATGTTAGCGATTCAGTAAATAATTTGGATGCAGTTTTAATTAAAGATCTTCAATCTGTTGCTAACGGTGATATAATGGGAGATATTCATTCAGATAAAGGAAATCCTTTGTCAGGTGTATTAGTAACGCTGAAAGATTCCGCTGGTGAAACTGTAGGCTCGGCTGTCACTGATGCAAATGGATCATACACAATCTCCGGATTAGCTCAAGGGAACTACACTATTATTGCAAGTGTTTCCACATACAGCAGCCAGAATCAAACTACTACATATAATCCAAATTCCGGTACAACGACTGTTTCTAACTTTACAATGGCTCAGGTAATAACTGCAGTAAAAAGCCAGGTAAACAATACCCCATCAAAATTTGTTTTGGAGAACAATTATCCAAATCCATTTAATCCAAGCACGATAATCGGATTCTCTGTACCTTATTCTGCACATGTAACTTTAGACATATTTAATGTACTGGGACAAAAAGTTGCTGAACTAGTGAATAAAAATTTAGCAGCAGGTCAATATTCCTACTCTTTTGATGCAAGCAAACTGTCTTCCGGAGTATACTTATATAGACTTCAAACAGATAATTATATGTCTGTTAAAAAAATGATATTATCTAAATAACATAAAAAATATATTTCATAAAAAAACTCCCGTCTTACCAACGGGAGTTTTTTATATCAAACAAAATCTTTCTTATTTAGTCACCTTACGCAAAAGTTCATTATTACATAATAAGAAACCTCCGAGGTTTTCCTAAACCTCGGAGGTTTGCACTTCACTTCCTTTATATTTGAAATTGTCTGCGTAACATGAGTTATTTATTCATCACGATGGACTATATCAGGAGAGAAAGCAGGAAGACAGACAGCAATATATTCTGCACCATTTTCACCCGGTGTACTATATTGGACCCATTCACCTTTTGAGATTATAACTGCTTCACCTTCTTTTACGTCGATAGCTTCATTATGTGATGTCACTCTCAAAATCCCTTTAAGAACGACAGTGTACTCATCGAAATCAGGAGTTTGTCCCGGTTCTATCCAACCACCGGGGCTTTTCATTTTAGCAATACTTACGGATTCTGTTTTGGAATTGACCCGACCAAAATATTCTTCAATAATTTTTGGTTTGTTACCGGCAGATTTTATAATTGACGGGCTATTTATAAGTTTCGGCATTTTAGTATAACCTTTTAATTTGTTGTTTTTAAGTCAAACATTTCCGCCTATATTTATATCATATACCATTATAGCAACGGATTTAAAACTCAATATTACAAATTTTTGCGCTAGATGCTAATAAATTATTACCCATTCTCCCGGCAATGAGCACCTCCCTGTTTGCCATTTTTGTCACACCTCAAATATTTTTTACCCGTTTTTTGCCACTCCCACCTCCCCTCTGCTAGGCATCTGCCAAGCCTAAAACAAGCCACAATAACGAACCTAAATATTTCAGAAAAAAGTCTGCCAAATTTGGCATACACCCCCTATATTTAATAATTTTACATAGTAGAGTGAATCATATACTTTACTTCAAAGTCCTTTAATAATTCAATTACTGAAGGCACCTGGTCTTCACGAACCATTAAAATTTGATTATCTGATAGTCCTGACATAATAAGAGGACTTTCATCTTCAAAGAAATACTCAATCCATCTATCTTCAAGAATTTGTTTAATGGAAGAAATATTCTCGATATTATGAATAGTTAGTGCAGGAACAAAACCGATATTTTCATTAATCCTTTCCCTATTTAATTGGGATTTCGTCACTGAATCAACCGAATCGACAAGATCAATTTCGCAATCGATGCACATTGTATATCCTTCCCTGTATTCTGATTTGCATTTAGGACAAAACATAATCCCTCCTATTTCAATTTTTAAATGAATTTACCTGGTCTATATTTTTCATTTAATTATTATGCATTTCATATTTTCACATACTTCTTAGAAATTTCATAGCCTATTCCAATTCCTAATCCCATTGATGTTCCCATGTTGAATGCGATAATTAACAATTGATTTATTGCCGCAACAGGGTAAAAATTAAATATATAAGTATTAATCAAAAGCATTACTAAATAAACAACCGCAAAGTTTATCATCCAGACTGCTATCCCAAGAAATTTCCTAGTCTTATATTTTTCTTGAGTAAGGAATTTTGAAGAGACATAAATTGAAAAACTTATTACCGCAAACCATAAAAAGTTTCGCACTAATGACACTGGGTCATAGTATTTATAATATGCAATTATAAAAATAAATGCGAATAGAATAGCTGAAAAAATGAAATTCCTAAGTGAATAATATTCAAGGATATTGATTAACAGGATGGATGCAGTTCCAAAAATTAGATAAGTGAACGTTGTTGAATGAATATTAAAAATATAATTACCTGCAAATAGCCAGCCTATTAGCAAAAAGCAAACTGCTTCTATTACTATCGAAGTAACCATCCGGTTGATTTTAGAATTCATGACAATCCCGCATTTTTTACTAAAATATTTTCGTAGAACAAATCCGGAGAAAAACTTATTCTTCGAGACAGACATGCTTAATGAGTTTTTACCCAAAAATGACTATTTAAATATAATAGAATTTCCTTATAAATTTCCAAATAAAAAGATAATAAGGCAAATTAGATATTGAACTCAATCCCAAATTGAATCGATGTTGAAGTCCCAGCTGCGTCAAATAAATTGCTAAAAGCAGAGTTGGTCATTGTGTTAATTTTTAATTCTAAAAGAAGTAAAACTTTATTCTCAAGAGTATGAGATATTCCAACTCCTGTTCCTATTCCAAATAAAGCTTCCGATTCTTTAGAATTCGATACAGGTAAATAGTTGATTGAACCATCCGGATTGGTAAACAGTTTCAAATTATAATTTGTATAATTCAAAAAGACAATACCTGCTTCGCCGTCTATGAAAAGGTCTAATATTTTATTTCTATTTATGATAAACCTAGCACCGGCATATAGCGGCACCATAGTATGGCTACCCTCAGAATAGGCTTTTTTGTCAATTATCATTTTAGAATCATGGTATAAGAAATATGTTTTATCCCACGCACCTATTCCGGAATACAAATAGAAATAAATGTCACCTGTAGAATTGTAATCAATTTGGATTGAGCCAAGCAGCCCATTTGAACTATTATTGACCGGAGATAAATAGCCTCCGTTTAATTGTAATGAAAATTTGTTTTGAGCAAGCAGATTTACAGAAAAAGAGATAACAAGTGCGAATAGGATGATCAGTTTCTTCATTTTGGTTCCCTTCTTTTTGAGATAGTTATAGTAATAACGGAATGAAATTAAAAATATTTCTTATTAATTTAAGGTCAAATAGTAATGCTTCTTAAATTATCTAATTCAAAATTTGTTAATGATTAGGAGGTTGTCAAATAAGTAAGAGAATATTTCATTTCAGCAATACGCTGCTTGTAAATCAGATTCCGGCTTCCGCCGGAATGACAATTGGGGTGGGCTGTAATAGAGTAGTGGGTTTGTTAGTGATATTTCATTTAGAATTGCTATTTTTGAACAACATTTTTTATAATAAAAGTATTGATGAAAAGAATTCTGCTTGTAAGAACGGATAGAGTTGGAGATGTGGTTTTTATTACTCCCATGATAAGAGAAATACGAAAAGCTTTTCCAGATGCTTTTATTGCGACATTAACACAACCACATACAAAGAATCTTTTAATAAACAATCCAAACTTAAATGAAACATTAACGGATGACTTGGACAAGAAATCCTTTTGGAAAGTTGTAAGAGAATTAAGAAGGCATAAATTTACACACGGACTTTTGATGATGCCCACCGAGCGAGCTGCATTCCAGATGTTTTGGGCGGGGATTAATACGCGTATCGGTGTTGGGCATAAGCTTTATGAAGTAATAACCGGAATGAAAAGCGTTTCAAGGAATAACTACACTCCCCTTCGTCACGAAGCGGACTACTGCATGGATCTTGCGCGAAAAATCGGAGTAGAAACATCAGACTTAACTTTACAAATTTACCTTACTGAACATGAGAAATCAGAAGCACAAATAATTCTAAGTCAATATGGAATAGGTAATGAAGATTTTAAGATTTTTATTCACACCGGTTCGCTGGGCTCAGCTCCCAACTGGTCTGAAGATAAATATCTTCAACTTATTAGAACAGTCTTAGAAACTTTCCCGGATAAAAAGACAAAACTTATTTTAACTTCCCGGGAAATGAGCAAAGAGTTATTATCAAATATCCACAACTTAAGTTCTAACCGGATTTGCAATCTTTCAGAAAAATTGATAGACCTAAGAGATTTAATAAAGGTAATCGGTCAGGCTGATATATTCCTTAGTCCATCTACCGGCCCACTTCATATTGCGGACGCTCTTGAAATAAAATGTATTGGGCTCCATTGTCACCGCCCAATGAGCTGCCAGGTACATCAAGGGATTATTAATAAATATTCCATCAATCTTGAAGTAACAGCAGAGAATTGTATGAAATTATGCAGTGCCGATCAAAATACTTGCGGAATAGAAAAAGGAATTTCTGTCGAAGAAGTCATTGATAGTATAATTAAATTGAAGAAACAATATTAGCTTTATTGTTTAGCAATTGAATCTTTTGCATCATCGAGACTGATAAAACAACTTTAAAGAAAACTATAACGGATTAAGGATGAACATTTCAGAATTAAATATACCGAAGTGTAAAAATTTTAACGGCTATAAGCCATGCTTCTCTTATGAAAATTGTTTGGAGAACGGCTGCCGACATGAAAACGACCAAACAAAAATGGGAGTAAAGATATTAATTATTTCCCTTGATGCACTCGGAAATGTTTTGGATAATACACCTATCCTCCATGCAATTAAAAGGAAATTTCCAGTCAGCACAATTTATTGGATAACCATGCCGGGTGCGGATAAGATTCTGCTTTATAATCCTTATATCTACAAAGTTTTTACCTGGACAGACGAACAAAGGATGATATTAAGGCAAATTGAATTTGACTATGTAATGAATGCAGACAAATCCGATTACGCCTGTGCATTTGCAAATGAAGTAAATGCAAAAAAGAAGCTTGGCTTTTTATTGAACAACGATGGGAAAATTATACCTGCAAATGAAGGAGCAATTTACAGCTATATTCTGGGCAATGATGATCAAAAGAAGTTTAGAGAAAATACACGAAGCGGCGTAGATATTATTCACGAAGTATTTGAGCTTGAATATAAACGCGATCCCTACGTTTTTAATTTATCCGAAGAAGAAAAAGAATTTATTAAAAACTATAAAAGGGAGATTAATTATGACGAAACGAAAACTTATGTAGGATTTAACACTGGATGTTCAAATCTTTTTCCAAATAAGAAAATGACAATTGAACAGCATGTTAAATTGATTAATTCTCTTGCAGTAGAAAAGAATCTAAAAATTGTTCTACTTGGTGGGAAAGAAGATACCGAGAGAAACGATAAAATTATGGAAACGCTTAATGAGGAAACAAGAGCTAAAGTAATTCCAACACCGACGACTTTAGGCTTACGCCGTGGTGCTTGCTTTATGGATATTTGTGATATCGTAATAACAGGAGATTCATTTGGGATGCATATGGCAATCGGGTTAAAGAAATATATCATTGCTTGGTTCGGATTATCTTGTGCGGCAGAGATAGAATTATATGGAAGAGGAGAAAAACTTGTACCGGTTGGGCTAGAATGTTCCCCGTGCTGGAAAAAGGTCTGCCCCTACAATCTTGAATGCATTCAAATGATTGATTTGGAAAAGATAATACGATTAACTAAAGAATTTGGAGAAAAAAAGTAAACCGCCTAACTAGAAAGGAAAAAACATGAGCTACAAAATTCCTATATACCAACCTACACTTGACGGCAATCAAAAGAAATACGTCAATG
>JAKBMG010000085.1 GCA_021831685.1 Bacteroidota bacterium
TTACTCGGCAATAAAGATTATCAGGATGCAGAGACACAATTTAAAAAAGCTATTGAGATTGACCCCAATTACCAAAACGCAATATATAATATTGCAGTAACTTATGTAAAATGGGCAAGCGATATTCAAAAAGAGTTGGATGCAAAAAACGACACGTCAACTGCTCCTTTCAAAGAAAAATATGTTAAGGCATTGCCGTATTTAGAAAAAGTTGCAAGCATGAAAAGTGACGACCCGAATATGTGGGAACTTCTCGGTAAGGTCTATGCAACTTTAGGATATGAAAAACAAGCTACCGATGCTATGGATAAGGCTGATAAGCTTCGGAAATAATATCTATTGAAGCTTAAATAAATTTTAATTCTAATGCCGAAATTATTGGGAGCTCATAACGGGCGGGTAATTTCGGCATTATAGTTTATGAGGTATTAGGGCTATTTGCGGGGAGATATCCCATGAGAGATATGAGGTATCAGCGCTATGTATGGGATTTCTCCTCCCTTCGGTCGTCGAAATGACAAATAGTAATGTGTCATATCGAAGGAGTCATCGACTGAGATATCCCATGATAGATATGAGATAGCAGCTATTTGTGGGATTTCTCACCGGCTGAAGCCGGATTCGAAATGACAGGTATATTGTCAGTTGGAAGGGCAGGGCTATGTATGAGATTTCTTCCAGCTTCAAACAGGAAAAAACCTTCGAGGTTTAGGAAAACCTCGAAGGTTTAAGTTCGGTCGTCGAAATTACAAGAGTATTTATAAAATAATAAGAAACAAAGAATATCATGAATCAGAACCAAGAACAACAAATTAACATTGAGCTGGGTGAAAAGGAAGCAGAAGGAATTTATTCCAATCTGGCAATTATTACCCATTCACCTGCGGAGTTTATAATTGATTTTACAAGAATAGTTCCGGGGGTGCCAAAGGCTAAAGTTCATGCAAGGATAATTACAACTCCACAGCATGCAAAAATGCTGATGAAAGCATTAAAGGAAAATATTGAAAAGTTTGAAGCTCGATTTGGAGAAATCATCATTGACGCCCCGCAAAACCAACACTTTGGCTTTGTGCCGGTTACGAAGGATGAAAAAGTAAATTAGACTGGAAATATCTGAATATCGATGAATAAGAACAGCGTTTATATTGAAACTTACGGCTGCCAAATGAATGTTGCCGATTCGGAATTGGTAATGGGCATTCTTAAAAACTATGGCTATGAAATCACGTCAGATGCAAACAAAGCAAATGTAGTTTTGCTGAATACATGCAGCATCAGAGATAATGCCGAACAAAGAATTTACGGTCGTCTTGGAAATTTTAAAACATTAAAAGGTCAAAACCCTGACCTTATAGTGGGCGTACTTGGCTGCATGGCTGAGCGGCTTAGGAAAGATTTAATTGAAGAAAAGAAGATCGTCGATCTAGTAGTCGGACCTGATGAATACCGCCGCCTTCCTGAATTAATCGATGTTGCTTTTAACGGTGAAAAGGGAATAGGAGTTAAACTATCACGAACGGAAACTTATGATGATATAATTCCATATCGCGAAGATGGATTACAAGCCTGGATTTCCGTAATGCGCGGCTGCGATAAATTCTGTTCCTTCTGCGTCGTTCCCTTTACACGCGGCAGGGAAAGAAGCCGTGCATTAAATTCGGTAGTAAACGAAATTATGCTTCTTTCGCAAAGAGGATTTAGAGAAATTACTTTGTTAGGGCAAAATGTTAATTCTTATTTGGACAACGGTAATGATTTTGCCGATCTTCTTGCTGCCAGTGCAGCGGTTGACAGAAAAATGAGAATTAGATTTACAACTTCACATCCGCAGGATTTATCCGATAAGCTTCTTTACACAATTGCCGAGCACCAAAATATTTGTAATTACATTCATCTTCCGGTACAATCGGGTTCAAATAGAATTTTAGAATTGATGAACCGTACTTATTCAATTGAGCATTATTTGGGTTTGATTGATAAAGCCCGAAAAATTATTCCCGGTGTTAGTTTCTCTACAGATATAATTTCCGGATTCCCGACAGAAAGTTATGAAGACCATGTAATGACACTTGACGTTATGCGACAGGTTAAATATGACGGCGCTTATATGTTCAAGTATTCTCCGCGGGAAGGAACAAAATCATTCAAAATGGATAACGATGTACCGGAGGATATTAAATCAAAACGACTTCAGGAAATTATTGAACTGCAAAGGCAAATTTCATTTGAAGTTAATCAGGCAATATTAAACAAAGAAGAAATAGTTTTAGTTGAAGGATTGAGCAGGAAATCGGAACAATTTTTAGCGGGCAGAACCGGAACGAATAAAGTTGTAATTTTCCCTTTTGATGAAAACATCAAAGAGGGAAGTGATGTTAAGGTAAAAATAAACCGCGCGACATCTGCGACTTTGTTTGGAGATTTTCAGGAATTTGTTGATCCGGATAACGAAACATTAGCGTTGACGGCCTGATTTAGCCTTCGACTGTTAGAGACTAAACTTCAAAAGCACATTAAAAAATCAAAAGATGATGGAGAAGAAATTACTTCCAATATTGCTCTTAATGATTTTGATATTTCAAACGTCAAATCTTTTTGCACAGGAAGTTGATATAACTCCTTATCTTAAAGAAATAGAAAACGGACGCATTGATAATGTTATTGCTGCTTTGCCGAAATTAAATAAAGATTATCCACAAAGTTCATCAGTATTGTTTCTTGACGCAGTAGTTACTAATGATGGGCAGAGTGCAGTTGATAAGTATTCCTACCTGGTTAAAAAATATCCTAAAAGTAAATATGCCGACGCCGCTTTGTACCGGATTTATACATATTATTATGCTGTGGGGATGTATAAGTCTTCAAAATATTATTTAGATCAGCTTGAAAACAAGTATCCAAACTCTCCATACATCAGCATTGCAAAGAGAAATATTCCACTAAAGGATAAAACAATTTTAACAAATGATAAGAAACCTATAACCGAATCTCCGGCGGCTGATTCGTCAGTGAAAGCAGGTCAAGAAAGTAAATATATAATTCAAGCCGGAGCATTTACGGTTTTAGCTAACGCTCAAGAATTAATAAAAGAACTTGAGTCGTCCGGATATAGCTCACGCATTGAAGATAAAGAAATTGCCGGAGCTGTTTTCCATGTAGTATATGCTGATGGATTCTCGAACCGAAGCGAAGCAGAGAAAGCTTTGGGCACAATCAATACAAAATTTAATCTTGACGGAAGAGTTTTAGAAACAAACTGAGAGTAGTTTTGAAAGTCATTTTTACCGGCACCGGTTCGGGAAAAGCATCTCTTAAAAGAAATCATTCTTCCTTTTTAATTTCCACTCGTAGTTATAATCTTTTGGTAGATGCCGGTGATGGAATTTCCAAAGCTTTGCTTAGCGCCCGCATTCCTTATAATTCAATTAACGGAATTTTATTGACTCACCTACACGCCGATCATTATTCCGGATTAGCTTCTCTAATTGTTCAAATGAAAATGAACAAGAGGAAAGAACAGCTTGACGTATTTGTCCACAAAGATATTTCCGGAACGGTAAGGAATTTTATTTATCAATCATATCTTTTTGAAGAAAAACTAAATTTCAAATTAAATTTCATTGAATTGGAAGAGAATATTACCCTGCCGGTAAACGAGAAATTTAGTCTTACGTTTAGACAAAATTCTCATCTTGATGAATATCTCCAATTCGATCATTCGAAAAAGCTAAAGTTTCCATGTGGAAGTTTTTTATTCACGGTAAACGGGAAAAATATTTTCTACACCGGCGATATAGGCGGCGGAAGTGATTTAAGTTTGTTTGATGATCAGGAACTTCATTATGCAATTAGTGAAATAACGCATGTGGAAATGAAGGAAATAATAAATTTTTACAGGGCTGCAAAACCGAAAATTCTATTTCTAACTCATATCAGCGAAGAAATTAAAGTGAAGAATTTAGTTCCGGGAAAATTTAAGGGCAAAATTTTACTTGCTTATGATGGTTTAATAGTTACTCTTTAAGGTCCCTTCCCATTTGCTGCCTTTAATAAGCAAAAAAGCGGTATAACTCTTAAACCCCTGTTTTACACTATTCTACCATTATATTTGAAATTGTTTACGTAACATGAGTTAATTATATGTCGCTCCTCCGGAGCTTTATTCTTTTTTCCATCTTTTTCTACTAATATGTCACCGCTCTGCGGTTCTTACCCTTTTGCGGGGCATGCCGCGTATGCGTGGTCTGCTATGTTTGCGTAGCCTGCTACGTGTTTGCGTAGAATAAACAATTTATGAGAGTTAAGAGTAAAACTATTCCCACGAATAAATTCGTGGGCTGCTATGATACCTTTTAATCGATTTCATACAAATGATCACTATTTATTTTTAATATTAAGTAGACACCTATAGGTAGGGATGTTATAGGAAATTTTATTTTGGACAGATATGACATAGCTTCTAAATTCATTCCTTTAATAAAGCAAAAAAAATGAATATATTTCATTATAAATTTATTCAATTATTTATTTAGCAATTATAAAACAAATATAAATGACTGTCGAGCAATTTAAAAAAGAGTTTGGCATAATCAGCAAGTCGAAGGAGATTCACGATCTTGTTGACATCACAATGCAGGTAGCGCCGTCGGATATATCCGTTTTGATTTACGGAGAAAGCGGAGTTGGTAAAGAGATATTTGCTCGTGCAATACATGGTTACAGCAGCAGAGCCGGCAAGCCGTTAGTAAGCGTTAACTGCGGAGCTATACCGGAAGGAATTCTTGAAAGCGAGTTATTTGGGCATAAAAAAGGTTCGTTTACAGGCGCAATAGAAAGTCGAAAAGGCTATTTTGAAATTGCCGACGGCGGCACTCTTTTTTTGGATGAGATTGCTGAAATGCCTCTAACGACCCAGGTAAAACTTTTGCGGGTAATCGAAAATAAGGATTTTATGAAGATCGGCGCCGAAACCGTAACTAAAATCGATGTGAGAATAATAGCGGCAACCAATAAGGACCTTCAACAAGAGGTTGATGCACGAAGATTTCGTGAGGATTTATACTTTCGTTTGAAAGCTGTTTCTTTAAGTATTCCTCCTTTACGAAAAAGAAAGGGAGACATAGGAGATCTGATTAACTATTTTATTTCCGCCTATTGTGCGGAGAATAAAATCACCACACCAAAAATTACTCCGGAAGCGATTGACCTATTAACGGAATATAATTGGCCTGGAAATATTCGCGAACTTAAAAATACAGTTGAATCGGCAATTGCATTGACCCGGAACGGAGCATTGGACATCAATATTTTCTCGTCATTGTTAAAAAAAGAGGGAGAGGGTTTATCAAATAGAAACTTGCCGGTTTATCTAAAAAAATCCCCTGAAGAACTTGACAGGGAGCTTCTCTATCGCGCACTTTTTGAGATTAAAAAAGATATCCTGGAATTGAAAGATTTGATTTCCCGGAAAAACGAAGAAATTTATTCAGCAGAAAACAATCATACCGGTACCGCAATGCCCTTAGAACAAGCGGAGAAGGAAGCAATAATTACTGCGCTTGAACAAACGCGCGGTAGTAAGAGAAAGGCAGCCGCGATATTGCAAATAAGCCAACGGACGTTGTACAGAAAAATAAGAGAATATGATTTATTAGAATACCTTACGTAAGTTTGATAAAGCATTGAGCATTTTGAAAAACCGCCAAGGTTTCAATACAAGATTTTATCTAGAATCTTTTTTAAAAGAACCAGAATATGACAAAATTACACGTTTTTAAGTCTTTTTATCACTTTGTATTCGTCTTGTTTATAAGTGTCCTTATGATTAATTTTGTGGGTTGTTGTGCATATTCTTTTACGGGTGCATCTGTTCCTAAACATCTTAAGACAATTGCTATTCCCATAGCACAAGATAAAAGTGGTTCAGGTGAACCGGGATTAAGTGAATTGCTAACTACATCACTTACCCAAAAGTTTATAAATGACAACACACTGCAAGTAGCAAACAAGAATAATGCTAACGCGCTGCTTGAGTGCACAATTATTTCGCTTACTGATGCCCCCGCGGTAGTTGCAGCAGGAGAAAATGTTACTTCGAGAAGGATTACTATTACGGTACGGGCAGTTTATAAAGATTTAGTTGAGCGGAAAACTATTTTCAGTAAAGATTTTTCTAACTATGGCGACTACGCTACAACCGGAAGTATCGCTGAAAGAAATACCGCAATTCAAAAAGCAATAGACAACATTTCGGAAGATATTCTTTTAGCTACTGTTTCCGGATGGTAAAATTTAGATTTTGTTAATATTTCAAGGATCAATTTAAAAATGGACGAGATAGTTTTAGTAGGCTACTTTTTTTCGCTTTTAGTCTTGTTTGTATTCGGACTTCACGGTTTTATAATGATTTTCTACTACAATAAATACCGTGACGTAAAAAATTCACAAGATAAGAATTTTATTCCGGGTGCAATGGTTACTATACAGCTTCCACTATATAATGAATTATATGTAGTTGAGCGCTTAATTAACTCAGTTTGCGAAATTGATTATCCTAAAGACAAGATGGAAATTCAAGTGCTTGATGACTCAACAGATGAAACCACGCAGATTACCGCACGAATTGTTGAGCAAAAACTCAAAGAAGGTTTTGACATCAAACAGATTAGACGGGGCACAAGAGAAGGGTATAAAGCCGGCGCTTTGAAAGAAGGAATGAAAGTTGCGAAGGGAGAATTCATTGCAATTTTTGATGCAGATTTTATTCCTCAAAAGGAATTCTTGAAAAAAACATTATCATTCTTTAATGAGTCTAAAATCGGAATGGTTCAAACCCGGTGGGAGCATATAAACGGTGATTATTCAATATTGACGAGAGCACAAGCCCTAGCACTTGACGGTCATTTTGTTATAGAACAAACAGTAAGAAACAAAGCCGGATTTTTTATCAACTTTAACGGCACAGGCGGTGTGTGGAGAAAATCTTGCATTGTTGATGCAGGAAATTGGGCAGCAGATACATTAACAGAAGATTTAGACCTTAGCTATCGCGCTCAATTGAACGGTTGGCGTTTTGTTTTCTTAAAAGACTTTACTTCACCGGCTGAACTTCCATCCGAAATAAATGCTTTGAAGAATCAGCAATTTAGATGGACCAAGGGCGCGATTGAAACAGCAAAGAAAATTCTTCCCCTTGTTTGGAGATCAAAAATGCCGCTTAGAGTTAAACTTCAATCGACTTTTCATTTAACTAACAATATTGTTTTCCCTTTTATTCTGCTTGCGGCGATATTAAACGTTCCCCTGATTTTTATAAAAAACAGTGGACCTCACGAGTTATATTTTGCGGTAATGTCGTTATTTGTTTTAGCGTTTGTCAGCTCATTTATGTTTTATCTTTATTCGCAAAAAGATATAAGAGCCGACTGGCGAAAGAAAATCGTTCTTTTTCCCTTATTTATGGCTGGAAGCATGGGGTTTGCGGTAAACAATTCACGAGCGGTTTTTGAAGGTTTGATGAGCAGAAAAAGTGAATTTGTAAGAACACCAAAATATAAAGTCGTATCGAATAAAGACTCCTGGATCGGCAATAAATATTCAAGCAAAAAGCTTGGTATGTCTGTTATAGTTGAGTTAATTATGGCGATATATTGTTTGGTGGGAATAGCTGCTTCAATTTATTTCTTTGAATTGGCGGCGCTGCCGTTCCAGATTTTGTTTTTTCTAGGGTTTGCGTTCGTCTCGGGAACATCGATCAAACACGCTTTTTCAAAAGCTTAGAAAGAATATTGTGGCTAAATCGCCTGCGGAAATATTCAACGAAAAAGTCAGCTTAATTTTTGAGTATAATAAAAAATCTCCGTTATTTGTCAGAATGGCAAATGCGGAGATGGAAAATAACAACGTTGACAGGGCGATAGAAATTCTTCAAAACGGTATAATAAATTATCCTCTATTCTCCGCTGCGCATCTTCTCCTCGGTAAAGCGTTTTCACTCATTGGAAATTACACCCAAGCATTAAAATCAATTAAAACCGGCAGCGATTTGATCCATTCCCAAAAGACCTATGATTTTTATTTTAAGGAGATTGAAAATATCAGGAAACAAAGATCTCTCTTTGAATCAAATTCAAAAAGCGCATTTATGATTGATGAAGATGAGAAACCGGAAAATCAACCTGATCTTTTTATTGACAATGAAAAACCGGAAGAGGATCAAATAATAAATATTCCCGTAGAAGACCGGTTAGACCAACTTGCCCACGATATTTCTTTTGCCAAACTTCCGGAAGCTTTAGCTGGTTCAATTAGTATGGAATATAGAGCTGAAGATTTCTCCGGAACAAGCATGATAGTTTCGGAAACCCTTGCGAAAATATTTATTGCTCAAGGCGAATTGAAAGAGGCGATTGAAGTCTATAAAAAATTGATTAAGAAAAATCCACAAAACATGGAAGCATACCTAAAAAAGATTGAAGAGTTAAACAAAGAGTTCAATTCATGAAATCTACAATAATGTCATCCCTGTCTACCGGCAGGCAAGCGGAGGGAGAGATCCCCTTGATCCAACTGTCATTTCGACGACCACCAGGGGGAGAAATCCCACACATAGCTCTGATACCTCATATCTATCATGGGATATCTCCCCGCAAACGGGGCAGGCCAGTCGAGGACTTCTTCGATATGACATACAAGTTACTGTCATTTCGACGACCAGCAGGGAGGGAGAAATCTCTTTTGGGACAGTTTTGAAATCTCTATTTTCGTTCGTGACGAAATAAAAGAGTTGTGCAACAGTCTCTACCGGCAGGCAGGCCTTCGGGATTAAGGAAAACAGATTCCAATAAAGATGAAATATTATGACTTTATTTTGTTTTAAAATCTAAATTCTGAATCCTATCACCTCATAAGAATGAAATTAAAAATCTCAGGTAAAAAATTAAAGCGTGGTTTTTTTACACGTGATTTGCTTCTGGTAGCAAGAGAATTGCTCGGAAAAATTCTTGTTAAAAATGACAATGGAGAATCATTAAGCGGAAGAATTGTGGAGGTTGAAGCTTATGACGGCGATATTGATGAAGCAGCTCATACTTTTATCGGTTTAACTAAGCGAAACGAAATTATGTATAGCGAAGGAGGTTACCTGTACGTTTATTTTACTTACGGCGCACATTTTTGTTGCAATGTTGTTACAGGCAAAAAAGGGAAAGGAACTGCAATACTGATTAGAGGCATTGAGCCTTTGAACGGAATAAGTAAAATGATAAAAAACAGGTTTAATAAAGATTTATTAACGGAAAAAGAAAAGTATAATTTAACAAATGGACCGGGTAAAATTTGTCAGGCATTTTCCATTTCAAGGGAACATTACGGACTTGACCTTACCGGAGATAAAATATTTTTATTAGACCAGCCGTTAATAAAGCATGAACAAATTGTAGCAAGTACGAGAATTGGTATAAAAAAATCAGTAGATTTGCCGTGGCGTTTCTATATTAAGGACAATCCATACGTTTCTAAAAGATGATTTACCCTAAAAATTTACTTGTTGTTCGTACCGACAGAATCGGCGATGTCGTTTTGGCGCTGCCTATGGCAGAAATAATAAAGAAGTATTATCCGGAATGTAAAGTAACATTCCTCGTAAAAAGTTATACGGAAAGCTTGGTAAAGGATCATCCGTTTATTGATGAAATTTTGGTACTGAAAGAGAACAATGGTAAAGTTAATTTCTACGGTAATATAAAACAGATTTCGGAAAACAAATTCGATTATTCTATTATAGTTTACCCGACTTTTTTAATTTCGTTAATAATTTTTTTCTCCGGAATAAAACAGCGCATCGGGACGGGTTACCGGTGGTACTCGTTTTTATTTAACAGAAGGATTTTCATCCACAGACAGTTTGCAGGGAAGCATGAGCTTGAATTCAATATAGAACTATTGAAGCAAATAAATATTTATGAAAGTATCACAAGAGAAAATATTTCTTTTAATCTGCAAATAAATCCGGATAGCGAGAGATTTGCAGATAAAATTTTTTCTGAAAATGAAATAGATAAAAACAAACCCATTATTATCGTCCACCCCGGAAGCGGCGGAAGTGCAGAAGATTTACCGCTAGGAAAATTTAAAGAGCTTTTAAATATGTTGGATTCTGAATTTAATGCTCAAATAATTTTAACAGGCAGCAAATCAGAATTTGGTTTATGCGAAGAATTAAAAATCAGTCACGCAATAAAAAATTTTGCAGGACAATTTGATCTGGCGCAGTTGATTGCGTTAATAAATAATAGTGATATTTTCATTTCCAATTCCACAGGACCATTACACATAGCAGCGGCGTTAGGAAAATACGTTGTGGGATTTTATCCAAAAATCTTAGCATGTTCTGCCCAAAGATGGGGACCCTATTCAAAAAAGAGTTTAGTTTTTGTACCGGAAATACAGTGTGAAAATTGTACGAAACAGCAGTGTGAAAAGCTGCATTGCATGGATTCAATCGACATGAAAAATGTTTTTGTAAAAATTAATAATCTTTATAAGTTTATAGTTGAGAACGGAGAAATTAATGCTTAAAAAGCGAAGTCTGATAGTATCGCTTCTAATTATTTTGCCGATGCTAAATTGGGGAAGTAATACTTTCTCTTTTGGAGGAAACGACTTCCGCAAGATAAATAATGATGCTTTTAAAGTCGGTGAGAAATTAACATTTGCAGTAAAATATGGATTTGTTACCGCAGGTATCGCAACTATGGCAATTCCGCGGATAAAAGAAATTTCCGGCAGGAAGGTTTATAACATTACATTTGATGTTAACTCAGTACCAAGCTTTGATTGGATTTATAAAGTGAGAGATCATTATGAAACTTACATGGATGTTGAAGGATTATTCCCTTGGCGCTTTGAACAGCATATACGCGAAGGAAAATATAGCAGAGATTTTTCAGCATTTTTTGATCAACGAAACGGAAAAGCTAAAACTACCGGCGGCGAATATAAAATTCCGAAGTATGTGAACGATATAGTCTCAGCATTTTATTTAGCGAGGACTTTTGATTATTCCAAATTGAAAGTAAACAGCAGCATTTATCTTCAAAATTTTTATAAGGATTCCGTTTACAGCCTTGAAGTAAAATATTTAGGTAAACAAACAGTTACGGTTACTGCCGGCACATTTAATTGTATATTGGTTGAACCTATTGTTAAAAAAGGCGGACTTTTCAAGAGTGAAGGAAGTATTTTTGTTTGGCTAAGCGATGATAATTTGAAAATTCCGGTAAAAGTAAAGACAAAAGTTTTAATCGGCTCTATTGATGCTGACCTAACTAGTTACGAAGGATTAGCAGGTCCTCTTATTTCAAAAGTAAATTAATAACTCAAGTTGACAGCTAGTTTTTATTTTGGTAATAAAAACCGTTGAAACGGTTAATAAATAAGGTCTTATTTTAAGCAACCCACGACTTGAAGAGGCTGTGTGAAAATTCAGAAGTGATGAATAAAAATTCTAATTATGGTTTTAAAATATGACTACATTAATATGTTTTTTTATTGCCCCGACATTTATG
>JAKBMG010000068.1 GCA_021831685.1 Bacteroidota bacterium
CTCTGCGAACGTTGCGTATTCTTTGCGTTCTCTGCGTTAAATTTTTATAAAAGATAGTTTTTAGAAATACCCTTAATACTTCTCATCAAAAGTTGATAATTTGAGAAACTCTCTGTACCTATCCTGAACCCTTAGATATTCAATTTCTTCCAATCCTTTTGTACTAAATTTCTCCACGCAAAATGAAGCCATCGCGCTGCCATAAATAACGGCACGTTTCATATTTTCCGGACTTAAATCCTGAGTCTTATGCAGATATCCGATAAACCCACCGGCAAAAGTATCGCCAGCGCCAGTCGGATCATAAATCATTTCCATCGGATAAGCCGGTGCAGAGAATACAGTTTCGTCAGTAAAAAGGAGCGCACCGTGTTCTCCCTTTTTAATTATCAAAATTTCCGGACCCATTTCGCGAATTATCTTCCAAGCTTTAATTAAGTTAGGTTCCTTTGCCAGCAAACGAGCTTCAGAATCATTTATGATTAGGACATTTACCCTTTTTAATAATTCAAGTAAAGTATCCTTCTTCCCTTCAATCCAATAATTCATAGTATCGCCGACTACAAAGTGCGGTTCTTCCATTTGGTCAAGAACCCTTATTTGCAATTCAGGATCAATATTTCCAAGTAACACGAATTTTGCTTTTTTAAATTTATCCGGAATTATCGGATTAAATTTCTCAAAAACATTCAGCTCGGTTAATAATGTATCGCGGACATTCAAATCGTAATGATATTTACCCGACCATCTAAATGTTTTACCGCCTTTAACTATTTGCAAGCCTTCGAGGTCGACATTATGATTCTCAAGGAGATCGATATATTTTTTAGGGAAGTCTTCTCCGACTACTCCGACAAGATAAACAGGACCGCTAAAATAGCTAGCGGCTAAAGAAATGTATGTCGCCGATCCGCCGAGCGCATTTTCTACTCTATCAAACGGTGTTGCAACTGTGTCTAAACCAAGTGAACCAACGACTAATAATCCCAATTTTGACTCCTGAGGAAAATTCTAAAAAATAATATTTATAAAAATAATGAAATGATAGTTCAAAGCATAGCACGCTAAAGCGCAAGGTTAAGTTCAAGTTTAAGAAAAAAGCAAAGAAAATATCATAACTATATAAGACAAGTAAAAAACTCCAAGGTTTAAATCATAAGTAAAATTCAAAAAGTTCATTTTTTTATTAACATTAAAACCTTGGAGAGTAATAATTATATAATTAATTCTGAGTACCGGCAATAGGAGTATCTCTGACCTTGCTTCTTTCTATTGATTGCAAGGCTAAATAATTATCACCAAACTTTTTTAGATTGTCTAATTCCGTATCATACTGATTGTAGTGAACTTCTTCCTCAGCAACCAGACTTTCAAAAAGCTGTTTCGAAATCGAGTCTGCATTTGCTGCACATTCGTTTGCCCAAAGGTTATATTCCTTTGCGCTATCCTCTTCCATTTTTGCTGCTAATTTCAACATTTCCTCTACATTAATAAATTTTTCAACTTCAGTAGAGGCTTTCATTTCCAATTCGCCTTTGAGGAATAAAATTCTATCCGCTAATTTTTCAATGTGCATCATTTCGGCAATTGCCGTTCTCTTAAATAGATTTGCAAGCAGATCATACCCCTGATCGTCACAATGAAAATGGAAATACATATATTGATGAACCGCAGAGAGTTCGTCTGCTACGGCTTTGTTAAGAAGTTTGATACTTTTAGCATGCATAATATTTTCTCCTTATAATATGTTAAATGGCAACATTTTGTTAATTAACACTATCCTGCACAAACTTAACAAAGAAATTTTATTTATCAAATAAGGTTCTAAACGTGTAATGAAATTTTGAACATAACATTCCGTCTATCTCCCCAACTTGCGCCACCGAAGAAAGCCCCTTTCAAAAGATAACTATGGTCGAATAAATTATTTATATAAAGTGAAGGCTCAAACGTTGTTTCCCCGCTGAGCTGAATTATGTATCCGGCAGAAATATTTATTATAGTTGATGGCGCTACGTGTGCTCCTGTATTAAAATCAAATAATCCAGTACCGTATGTAATGTTGTTTGGGTTTCCGTTTGTTAACCCAGAACCGTAAATAGCCGTAAAATTTGCAAACCAGTCTTGAGGTTGATAATTTAACTCCGCGACAATTGACAAACGCTGATCATGGTCAAGATCTGTAGCGGTTCCGGCATTATCGATAGGCAAAAATCCGCCTGTTATTGCGCCTGATCCATATGCATGTATTAAAGAAGTATTCAAAAATCCTGAGAATGGGATAACCGGATCGGTATAAGATAACCCTAATTCAATACCAGAAGTTTTTATTACGGCAATATTAACCGAAGTCTTAATTGCGCTTGAGCCAATTGATTGATCATCTACGCCCGGAGAAGAGTATTTATAGAAAACGTCTGTCTTTGCGGAAAATCCATTATTGAAAGTATGAACATAAGTAGCTTCATAGAAATCATCCTTTTCCGGAAGAGTTGCCATACCTGAATTAGTAACGTTAGAGGCAATCGTCCTAAGACCTTCTATATTTGTCGGCATAAATAACCTGCCATAATAAAGGTATCCATTGTTTTGATTATCGATAAAGAAATTAAATTTTATTCGGGGACTAATTTCCTTCTGCAGCGGCATATTTGGAGCTATATGCTGGTCATATCTTAGCCCTGCATCAACTCTGAACCAATCCAAAGGCTGGTATTCTTCTTCCGCAAATATTCCGAAATCTGAACCAGAATAATTCGTAAGTACCGATGGTCCAGTTCTATCTAAACTATCTCGCGAAGTAAAATTTTCGCTCCCTGTAGTTGAACTAAAATTTAATCCAGTTTCATACATAAAATCCTTTGATAGTCTATCTTCGTAGGTAGTTCTAAAGCCGGCAGTATTGAATTTCCTATTTTCCGCTAAAGCGTAATTTGAACTATCTCCGGCAAATTGAAAATTAACAGGACTAATTAGACTCGGAGTATAAATTAAGCCGCCTTGCCGCAATAAAATTCCGGCAAAGAATTTTTTCTCATGATCTTGCTCTGAAGAAATGATATGAAAGTATGAAAGAGTCTCAAAAGCATTGCTGCTTTCCTGCTGATCAGGAGCCATTCCCTGCAAGTTTATATCGAACGGAACTTCGGTATTTGTTTTGCCGTAGTTTAAGTTCATTGTAAGATAATCATTATTTGGTAGTAAGTAATCAAACTTGCCGTAAGTAAAGATATCGGTTCCATGATCATTATATAAAACTGGCGTTGGTAGGTCAATCCGGTGATCTGTTTCCTGTCTCGAGGCAGAAATAAAATACCCAAGAGAACCGGTATGATTGCTTATCGATAAAGCCTGCCCGTTTGAATTGATAGCTCTTAAAGGTCCAACCCTTCCTCCGAGTGTATCGCCCAGAACGTTGCTTGAATTTCCGAATGGAACTTCATTGCCGGGGGCAAATGGTTTAGTTCCGTTAAAAACTAAGTAACTTCCCAAATAACTTGAGAAATCAAGATGAAAATGCCCTGATGGAACTATGGTTTGAATATTCATTATTGCGGCTATTTGTCCGCCATACTCAGCCGGAAAGCCTCCCGTCATAAAATTAATACTCTTCACTACTTTGGGGTCAACTACTTCATTAAGTCCGCCGAATACTCCGAGAGGAATTTGTATACCATCTAAATAATATGAAAATTCTGCATGTTGTCCATTGATATGAACTTCACCGGTTGTAGATCTTACTGCTCCTAAAACATTTTCTTGAATCATATTTGTCATACGTGCCGTTGGAGCTGCATGAAATGTTTCCGAATTAAAAAACTGATCTCCTGTTTTAGTTTGTATAGTCTGAACATCAAGACTTCTTACTCCGGTTACTACAACCGGATTTAAGATTGTTACCATGTATGAAGATTGCATTGCCACTGAATCAATCGAATGCTTTTGATCGATTAAGACAGAATCAGAAAAATCATCATATTCTTTAAAAGTTACAGACAAATTATACCACCCCGGGCCAACACCTCTAAATGTCATTTTGCCTGAGGCATCGGTAAAATGCCAGGCTACCAAAGCTCCATTTTTTCTTAAAGAAACTTTTGCCAAATGAAGCGGCGTAAATAACGAAGCATCATAGACCATTACGGTAAAGCTATACCTTTCTATTGCTATATCTTTTTTTTGTGTTGCATAACTGTTGGGTAAAACCATTAAAAATAATATTACAAATAACCATTTAAATTTTTCCGTAACAGAAAAATGCTTACTTGGGAAATCCATATGCAAACTCCTTATAGAATTATAAAAATGCGAGCATTATGTGCGCCCACAAAATGTATTATTTTGAAATGTTTTTAGGAAAAGAGTTTTGCGAACGGAGGAGCACGGGGGTTTAAAATTGGAATGATTGTATTAGAAATTTGGTTTTCATTATCAATATTTAACAGGGCGACATAACCTAATGCAAAAGAAATTTTCTTTATAGTCCATGCCGATTCACTATTATAGTTTAATGACACCCAACAAATTTCGCATGGAGGTGTTTCTAAAGCACCGTTATTTTTTGCAATTTCTTGATTGTCGCTATTCTGAATAAAATGGAAATGGTCCACAGTAAAACTGAGGTTCAAAACCATTGCTGTAAGAAGTACTATGAAAAGTTTTTTCTTCATTAAATTTTTATTGATACAAATTCATTCAACAAATTTAACCGGGGTAGAATTCAAAAGTTTTAACGTAGCTCACTTTAATATTTCTGAAGATGCTTTTAAAGAAGGAAGCTTATAAACCAAAATTGCTTAAGCCGGTGACAAGAATATTTATCGATTCGGAAACTTTTGGATGTGTTGCTTCAAAATTTCTTGCCGAAGACTTTAGTTCTTCTATTAATGACATGTGAATCTCCTCCTTATTTAATTCGGAATTTTCCAAAATGTTCCGGATATCTCCCATAAGCTTTTGCAAACTTTCACGAGATTCTTGGTCAATAGACTTTTCATTTTGAAGTAGGCTATGAATATTTTCAATCAACTGTTTTAGATTTTGTTTTTCCATTATTTTATAAACTTAGTTTTTATTAATGAATAACGTAAAAATAACTATAACCGGAAGTAAAAAAAGGTAAATACTAAGAATTCTCTGTAGTACTCTCATTAAATCACCTTATGAGGATTTTCCTCTGGAATAATGGAAAACAATTAGTCTATTCCAATACTCCATTATTCCACCACTCCAATTTTCCATTATTCCAATTTTCCAGCAATTGCGTAAGCTGAATTAGTAATTATTTCTAATTTATTACTAAATCCCGGCTTTATCTGAAATATCTGTGCGATAATAAATATTATTATAATGAATTTTATTCATAGCACGATAAGATTTTTCTTTAGCTCTACTTAAATCATTAGTTGGAATAAAAGACGTAACCCCTAGAACTCTCCCGCCGTTTGTTAAAATATTCTCCCCGTCTTTCTTTGTGCCTGCATGAAACACAAAAGCTTCTTTACTTGCTTCATCTAATCCGCTAATTATAAAACCGGATTTATATTCATCGGGATACCCTTCTGACGCCGCTACGACACAAACAGAAGCTCCGCCATTATATCGAACCGATTCCTTGTCAAGTTTACCTATTGCCGTTGAGTATAAAAGCCTTAAGAAATCACCTTCGAGTAAAGGCATTACGGATTGAGTTTCGGGATCGCCAAATCTACAATTAAACTCAACTACTCTTGCCTCATTGTTATTTATCATTATTCCACAGTAAAGACAACCGTTAAATTTTCTTGCTTCTGTCTTTAGCGCATAAAGTGTGGGCTTTATAATTTTTTCTTGAACTTGTTCTAAAATAAATTCATTTACTATCGGTGCAGGTGAATAAGCTCCCATGCCACCTGTATTTTTCCCTTCGTCATTATTTCCTATCCTTTTATGGTCTTGTGCTGCAGGAAGGCAAATAAATTCTTCCCCGTCGGTTATTGCAAAGATTGAAGCTTCTTGACCAACCAAAAATTCTTCAATAATAATTTTATCTCCAGCATTGCCAAAAATCTTTTTTACAAATAATTCATTTAGAGCTGAAGACGCTTCTTGATAATTATTGCAAATTAAAACTCCTTTGCCAGCCGCCAGTCCATCCGCTTTTATTACAAGCGGATATTTTTGGTTGGAGATATATTTCTTAGCTTCATTCATCATTTGGGAATTAAATTCCTTATAAGCTGCGGTAGGGATATTATATTTTTCCATTAAGCCTTTAGCAAAAGACTTGTAAGCTTCAATCTCAGCCGCACCTTTGTTTGGACCGAACACATTTATTCCACTTTCTCTAAGCAGATCAGCTAAACCTTCAACAAGTGGCTTTTCAGGACCTATCACCACGAGATCAATTTTTTCTTTTTTGCAGAATGAAAGTATAAAGTTACTGTCGTTCATATTGCCCGAGACATTTTCGCCTAAGCTTTCAGTGCCGGTATTGCCGGGTAAAATGAAAAGTTTCTCTAACAATTCGCTTTCTTTAATTTTATAAGCAAGGGCATGTTCCCTTCCTCCGGATCCAATTAACAAAACTTTCACAAAACACCTTCCTTAACGGAAAATTGAAATTGCTTGGTAAGTAACTCGGTTAAGAAATCACGACGATGTTTAATTATAAATTCTTCATCAGGAACTGGCAAGGAATTTTTTACATAATCCTCATAGATTTTTAATATATTATTTTTTATTTCAGTAACATCATCCGGTTTAGTAATATATGCTGCTTTATATTCCGTAGCGGCAGTTTTTAATGCCCCATCAGGAACAGATACAAGTAAAGGTTTCCTTGTTCCAAAATATTCATAAAGCTTTCCACTTGAGATCGTATCCGCATTTCTTCCGTTGCCAACCATCATCCAAAGAACATCGCTCGACATTAACTTAGTCAGTGCTTCATTATGATTCAGGTAACTATATTCTTTTACAACTTCTTGCATCTCCAGTTTCTTAACTAATTTTTTATTTTCATTCCTTAAATACCCTACAAAGTGAAGCTCAATATTTGCAGTAACATCGGGTCTCTCGATAGATAATTCTTTGAAAGCATGAAGGAAATACTTTGGAGTCACAAATTCATAAAATATTCCCGAGTAAGTTAAGCGCATTTTACTATTAGATTTTTTTTCAATCTTTAAATCCTTAAAATCTTCCGGATCATAGCCATGCGGGATTATATAAATATCCTCAAAGGTAAGAAATTGATATTTTTCAATGATCTTTTCTTTCATCTTCCTGTTAGTGGCAATAATTTTATCAGCCGTTTTAAGAGCCTTATATTCCATTTTTTTATGCAAGTACCTGTGGTAAGGCGTTGGATAAAATCCAAATTGATTGCCATACCAAAGATCACGGTAATCAATTATCAACGGTATATTAAATTTCTTATTCAATTTTACCGCCATATTAACGGAAGAAAAAGGAGGAGCGCTTACAAAGATTAAATCAAATTTTTCTTCTTGTAACAGCTTTTCAGCGACAGGAAAAGCTTCGTTTGCCCACCCCCTTTTATTATCAGGGATGAAGAAAGTACTACTTAATCTACTCAAAAATTTTCTAATAAATTCAGGAGGAATTTTCACTGTACCTTTTGAAGCCAATTTGGCATTTATACCTTTTCCGGCAACTCTTACAATCTTAATATTTGCTTTTTCAGCTTCTTTTAATAAGAAAAAATCATGCGCGTAATAACCTGTGGAATCAGAAGTAAGAACCGTCGGTTCCCAATTATAATTCTTCATATACTTCACGAATTTAAGCGTCCGCTGAACTCCGCTTAACCCCATGGGCGGAAAATAATATGCAATAACTAACACTTTATACATAATGGTTAATTTTCTTAAATTATATAATAATATAAAGCCCCTACTAATCTTTTACTTTAATAATTTTTCAACTATTAGGAATGATAGTTAGGCGATTCTTTGGTAATTATGACATCATGAGGATGGCTTTCTCTTAAACCGGCTAAAGTTATCCTTATAAATTTTGATTTTGTTTTTAACTCTTTAATATTCTTTACTCCGCAGTAACCCATTGCTGCACGGAGACCGCCAATTAATTGATAAATAGTATTTGATAATTGTCCTTTAAATGGAACTCGTCCTTCAACCCCTTCAGGGACTAACTTTGATATATCGTCCTCTGTATCCTGAAAATATCTGTCTTTGCTTCCCTTTTTCATAGCAGAAAGAGAACCCATACCTCGGTAGAGTTTAAAACTTCTTCCTTCATACAAAATTGTTTCTCCCGGGCTTTCTTCTACGCCGGCAAACAAACCACCGATCATTACTGAATCCGCTCCGGCAGCAATTGCTTTTGCCACGTCGCCGGTTTGTTTTATACCTCCGTCTGCGATTAAAGGAATTCCTTTATTTCTGACAGCTCGGTAAACATCTGAAATAGCAGTAATTTGCGGAACCCCTATCCCTGCTACAATTCGAGTGGTACAAATAGAGCCCGGTCCTATACCTACTTTTACTGCATCGACACCACAATCTAACAAATCAATAGCAGCTTGGTAAGTCCCTATATTACCAGCAATTATTTGCTCATATTTAAACTTTCTCCTCGCTTCTTTAATCGTTTTCAAAACACCCATGGAGTGACCGTGAGCTGTATCAATAATAATAGCGTCTACTCCGGCTTTTGCTAAAGCGTCAATTCTATCCATAGTATCAGCCGTAATACCAACGGCAGCGCCGACTCTTAATCTCCCATGCTCATCTTTACATGCATAAGGATGTTTCTTCTTCTTTTGAATATCCTTAAAGGTGATTAAACCCTTTAATATCCCTTTACTGTCAACTACTGGAAGTTTTTCGATCTTGTGTTTCTGAAGTATCTTTTCAGCCATGTCCAAATCAGTATGCAATGGAGCGGTAATTAGATTTTCCCTCGTCATCAAGTCTTTAACTTTTTGCTTCTTGTTTGGCTCAAATCTTAAATCACGATTAGTGATAATTCCGACTAGCTTTCCGTTATTATCTATCACGGGGATACCGGAAATACTATATTTTTTCATCAATTCAAGTGCATCGCCGATATTTTTGTCTATGGTAAGCGTTACGGGATGCATTATCATACCGCTTTCGGAACGCTTCACCTTATCAACTTCAATACATTGTTCTTCGATCGACATATTTTTATGGAGAATACCAATTCCTCCTTCCCTCGCCATTGCGATTGCCATCGCTGATTCAGTAACGGTATCCATTGCAGCGGAGATAATCGGTATATTTAACTTTATATCTGGAGTTAAAAAAGTAGATGTTTTAACATCCCTCGGCAATACATTAGATTTTGCGGGCTCCAAAAGTACATCGTCAAAAGTTATACCTTCGCGAATAATGAGACTATCTTTCATCTTAATTCCAATTGTTAATAATTACTTTAATCAAATGCAGCAAATCCTGTAATATCCTCACCGATTATTAGCGTGTGCATCTCGTGAGTTCCTTCATAAGTCTTCACCGCTTCAAGATTCGCAGCATGACGCATTACGGGATATTCGTCTATAATACCGTTTGCGCCTAATATCTCGCGCGCAATATGAGCTATTTCTAATGCTTTTTCGCAGTTATTTCTTTTAGCCATTGATACCTGCGTATGTTTCAAAATCCCTTTATCTTTCAATCTTCCCATCTGATAATTTAACAGTTGCGCTTTTGTAATTTCTGTTAACATAAAAACTAATTTTTCTTGAGTCATCTGATAAGCGGCTATCGGCTTGCTAAATTGTATTCTCGATTTAGAATAATTTAATGCCGAATCATAACACGCCATCATGGCTCCTACAACGCCCCATGCAATTCCGAATCTTGCCTGGTTCAAACACATCAAAGCATTTTTTAATCCCGTTGTTTTAGGAAGAAGATTTTTATCCGGAATAAATACATTATCAAAAATTAGCTCTGAAGTAACAGATGCACGCAAAGAAAGCTTGCCTTTCATTTCCGGTGCTGTGAAACCCTTAAAACCTTTTTCGACAAGAAACCCTTTTACAACACCATCCAATTTAGCCCATACAACGGCAAGGTTGGCAATAGTTCCATTTGTTATCCACATTTTAGCACCGTTAAGAAGATATCCGCCATCGACCTTTTGAGCTTTAGTAATCATTCCGCCGGGATTAGAGCCAAAATCAGGCTCCGTCAATCCAAAACATCCGATTTTTTCTCCGGTAGCCAATCTTGGAAGCCAAAAATCTTTTTGTTCTTCACTTCCAAAAGTAAAAATAGGATACATCACCAAAGAGCTTTGTACAGAGACAAAACTTCTAATACCGCTGTCCCCTCTTTCCAGTTCCTGTAACACCAAACCGTATGATACATTATTTAATTCTGCACAATTATATTTTTGAGGAAGAGTAGTTCCGAACAACCCCAACTCCCCCATCTTGCTAATAACCTGAATGGGGAAAGATCCTTCACGATTATGCTTTTCGATTACCGGGATAATTTCAGCAGACACAAAATCTCTCACGGTATCTCTTATCATCAATTCATCTTCCGATAACAAAGAATCGATGTTATAATAATCGACACCCGAAAACTTGTGCATTAAAACCTCTAATTGATAATTTGTAAAACAAATTTAATTTATAAGGCAGTTACAAGCAATTTTTTCTTCCAGTAACTCACGTTACGCAACCTTAGGACACTGCTATCCAAAATAATTTTGGAATTTATAATAACCTGTGAAATTATGCGGGATTATTATTTATATAATTCACGACAGAATAATCCATCATATTTCGTCCATACGCATTTGGCTCAGCAAGAATCTAAGAGCCACACAATTGCGATACAAAGACCAACTACATTCTTTTGATAATGTTCTTCTATAAATTAATAATATGTGGCTCCTCTGGAGCTTTATTCTTTTTTTTCATCTTTTTCTACTAATATGTCACTGCTCTGCGGTTCTGACCATTTTGCGGGACCAGCGCGCCTGCCCCGTTTGCGGGGATCAACAATTATGAGAGCATATTCATGTTTTGCAATTTTGTATTTCGCGTAATGAATTGTGATTATCAAATTGCATCATAAGTTATAGAAATTACCGTTTTAATCTTTGTTTTTTATGTCAAGCCTGTCCGCCGGGGCGGAATATTTTTATAATAAATTTCATTGCGTTTCATTCAAAACCTGCCTGCTGGTAGGCAAGGTTCATTCGCCGCGGCGAATTCATAATTCAAAATTGCGGCTTGCCGCGCTATGATTATATCTAAAAGCCCCAGAGGGGCGATACATTAGTAGAAATAATTATCCCCAAAAAATACCTAAGAGCCCCAGCGGGGTAATGGTACAAGGACAAGTTGATATATTAGAAAATAGTAATAAATTCTTATAAATTGTAACCGAGAAATAATGAGGTTACAAGATGAATTATATAGCCAAAAAAATCAAAGCCTTTGTTAAACATGTTCCTTTTTCTGTTATCGCTGATG
>JAKBMG010000020.1 GCA_021831685.1 Bacteroidota bacterium
AAGTTCTCATAAAGCGTTCAGTATCAGCGTTTCCCTTAGGATTCGAATAACTTGTTGTAATATGCTTGATGCCGAGTAAGGAAGCGGCATTTTCATATTTTTCAGATGTCGGCTGTGAGCCATTAACACCATCCTATTCCGCAAAGGCAATCGCAAACCCATCACCTTCCCAAACTCAATTCATATTAAACTAGGCTAGTCATTTTAATAAAACCATTTTCTTTGTTGAAATAAAATCACCCGCTTTTAATCTATAAAAATATATCCCGCTTGGCCACGACTCTCCATGCATAATCTTTTTATGTACTCCTGATGTCTGTACCTCATTCACTAGTGTAACTATCTCTCTGCCAAGAATATCATAAATTTTTAATTGCACTAGTCCTGGTTTTGGTATTTGATATATTATTTCAGTTGATGGATTAAATGGATTAGGAAAATTTTGTTGAAGATCAAATTGGTTAGATACTATTTCCTTATCTTTTACTGCAGTAATAATTTTTTCGTATTGTCTGTATAATATTGCAAAATCTTCGCCAGCTATCCAAACATACGGGAAGCCATCTTTAACACATACGCTAATATCATTTAAACTCTTTTTAGTATATGAAGCTAATACACTTGAATACGTAATTTCCCCCGTTCCGTTGAAATCGTATTCCATTAATACGCCGCTTCTACCACACTCTAATGCCCTATATTCTCCAAAAACATTTGGTCCAAGGATTTTTACATCATTTGGCTGGCAGCCTTCTGGCTTAGTAATAAGTTGTGTCCCACTTATTATAAAAATTATCTAACCTTAATATATTTCCATCATAGGTTGCCTTAAGCATTATTGCCTCGCTAACTGGTAAAATTGCTTTGGCATCTGTTATAGTTAGCTCTTGCTGTTGCCAGCTATTTCCACCATCATTTGTAGAAATTAGAGTATTACTTGAATTTGGATAAACAAATCCGGTTATACTATTTATGAAATTTATTTGAGATAACCTTAAATTATTAAAATAAGCTTTTAGCTTCCATGTATTCCCTGCATCGATAGATTTTAAAATACATCCTCCATCATTAACAAATATTATTTCACTATCGTTTATATAATATAAATCATTTATTGGATCGGCAGGTAATTTGGAATATAGTAATACTTGAGGATAGGTTGTTTTAATTAAGGCTATGATAAAAAACAGTATAATAATTTTTTTCATATGAATCCCTTACATCAATGTTAATATAATTATTCCCTATTTGGTGTGCAATTTATTTTTCAACATTTTCATTCTGAAATCATTCCCTCGTCGGCCATTTTGTCACACCTAAGATCTTTTTTCACCTATTTTTCCTCAATCCACCTCCGCTCTGCCAAGCATATGACAAGCCTAAAACACCCCTCTAATTCCTACCTAATTATTTCAAAAAAAAAGTCTGCCAAATTTGGCACACCCCAAAACTTATGGATAATACCTTAAAAAAATTTTCTTTGCAGAACACTAATAGCAGCGCTCAATAAAAATGTGGTAAAAATTTTGATTTTTAGAAAGCTTTATGAGATGTTTTATCAATCCAGGATATCAAAAAATGTAATTTTTAGCAGCCCCCTTAACAACTTCTAATTATTTCCTTCGTCTAAATTGCGTTTCCAATTATTCAAAACACTACGGGGATAATTTTTATAAAAATAATTCCGCTTAGTAGTGAATAATTCAACTAAATTCAATAAGTTAGTTCCATCTTTTAACAAAATTATTCTTATCAAAGGTAAAATTATGAGTTTAAAGTCCACTTATAGGTTAATCGGGACCATAGTTTTTTTAATTTCCGCAACCGTATTATTTCTTACGGTTCAACCCTCGGTTTCCTTTTGGGATCCGGGTGAAATATCTGCAGCATCATATTCTCTGCAAGTCCCGCATCCACCCGGAGGGCCACTCTGGTTAATAATCGGAAGATTCTTTTCAATGATTCCTTTTGCGCATAATATCGGATACAGAATTAACACAGTTTCAGTACTTGCCGGAGCTTTTTCAGTCTTAATTCTCTATTTGAGCGCAGTAAAATTAATTGAAAGCTATAGAGGAAAGAACTATAAAAATATTCCCGATGCGCTAATAACATATATTTCTGCAGCAACCGGAGCTTTAGCATTTGCTTTTTGCGATACCTTTTGGTTCAACGCAGTTGAATCAAACTATTTCGCAGTAAGTACATTACTATTTTCTTTAGTTGTTTGGTTAATGATGGACTGGTATGAGAAAGCAGATGTTAAGTCAAATGAAAAATATATTATTTTAATGGCTTATCTTATCGGTCTTTCAACCGGTGTCCATTTGATGAGCGTTCTTGCCGTGCTTACCTTTATTAGTGTAGTAGTAATGAGAAAATATGTGACCGACGATGAGATGTACAAAAAATCGGCTTACTTATTTTTAATTCATATTGGAATTCTTCTCGTAATTGCCATTGGATTATGGGCATCCCAAACAAGCACTATCCCGCCTACATCAGAACAATTTCACGCCTTTGATTCTAAGTTCAAATGGATAATGCTCGGTGTATCAGCTATTTTTATGGGCGCATCATGGAAAAAGGTTTTTAACAGAAATTCCTTCTATGTACCGTTAATGATAGGTGCCGTTGTTCTTGCAGTCGCATATCCGGGAGTCGTAAAAATATTCCCGTCACTTCTACTTGCAATAGGCGGGCCCGATATCGGAACAAATCTACTAATTCTTGTAATAATTTTAGCCGTTTTGATTTATGTTACCTTCTGGTCGGCAAAGAAAAACAAACAAATACTCCATGTCGCATCATTAAGTCTTTTGTTTACTCTTCTTGGTTTTACGACTTATGCGATGATAATTATCCGCTCCAGCCAATACACCCCTATGAACGAAAACTCACCGGATAATTTCAAAAAATTGATGTATTACCTTGGCCGTGAACAATATGGCGACTTCCCTATTTTCGAAAGAAGGTTCTCCCAGGAACCAAACCAGCAAGGCATCTACACAAATTACAGCAGTGACCTGGACTTTATATGGCGCTACCAGTTAAACCACATGTTTAACCGTTATCTTCTTTGGAATTTTGCCGGTAAGATCTCCACTAACCAGGATGCCGGTGTTAAATGGAGCCAGCTATACGGAATACCGTTTTTAATAGGACTGCTGGGACTCTATTTCCACTTTAGGAAAGACTGGAAAATGGCGTCAGCTTGGCTGATCTTGTTTATCTTCATGGGTTATTTAATTGCCTTTTACCAAAACCAGCAGCAGCCGCAGCCGCGCGACAGATTTTACTTTTACCCCGGAGCATTTTTTGTATTCGCAGTATGGATTGCAATAGGAATTCGAGAGATAGCCGGATTGATAATCGAGAAAATAAAGAATCCTTCTACGGCAAGAACAGCGGTTTTTGCATGTCTTGGATTGGGGCTATTATTAATCCCGGGCAATATGTTAAGAACAAATTACTTTTCACACGATCGTTCGCACAATTGGCTCCCTTGGGATTTTTCATACAATCTTCTTCAAAGCTGCAAACCAAATGCTATCTTATTCACTAACGGCGATAACGATACCTTCCCGTTGTGGTATTTGCAGGATGTCGAAGGTGTAAGGCAAGATATTAGGGTTGTCTGTTTAAGTCTTGCAAATACCGATTGGTATAATCTTCAATTAAAAAATAATTCGCCTTACGGAGCGATGAAAGTAAAATTCGGTATGTCCAATGATGAAATAAAGCAGTTGCAGCCGATCCAGTGGCAACCGCAAGTAATTTCAATCCCTGTATCGAAGGAAGCCATTAAAGAATTTAACGTAACTGATACTTCGGTCATCAAGAACGGAGACATCACCTTTACTATGAATAATACGCTGCAGTTCGGAGATGTAAAAGCAATAAGAATCCAGGACCAGGTAGTGTTAGATATAGTTAAAAATAATTTGTGGGACCGCCCGATCTATTTCGCCTCGACGTGCTCGCAGGATTGCTTTATCGGAATGGACAATTACCTTGATATGGAAGGATTAGCCTCCCGGCTTGTTCCTGAAAAACTAATCGGGGCTAATGATGTCAATGCGAATATTACTTACAAAGATTTATTTGATATTAATCCTTCATACTCAAAAACATATTTACCCGGTTTTAAGTTTAGAGGGGTAAACGATAAGAGAGTATTCTTTGATGAGACAGAAACAAGACTTATTCAGAATTACAGAAACGTTTATGTTCGTCTTGCTTATTATTATCTGAATGTCGCTAAGGATAATGACCTTTGCATCAAAACATTAGATATGATGGAAAAGACAATTCCTCAATCAGTTGTAGAATGGAATTACAATTTGTTGTACGAAGTGGGAAATTTATATTTTTCAGCCGGTGCAATAGATAAGTACAAACAGGTAGCATCTGAAATAATATCTAATTTATTACAGAATCTTGATAATGTATCTATGGATGAGATTTCATCGCCTTATAGTCCATATATTAAGCTCGAAAGGATTTACATAAACCTAAAAGAATTTAATAAAGCTGTTGAAATCCTGCAAAGACTTCAGAATGTTATGCCCAATGTTGGTGGTGTTCATGAGGAGATTAATAGAGTTGAACAAATGATGCAGGATACTACAAAAACTAAGTAAATTTGTTTGATAGTTTTGTTTGTTCCCTTTAAGTTGGCATTAATCATTAGTTAGTTACTTTTAAACAGAAATTAAATGGCAATAAAAGACGGAATAAAAACAACATTAAATGAAGGGTTGGGGGTCCAGACTAAATTTTTGTATTAAGGATTGGAATATGCTGACCCTCGACATTGAAATAAATATTATATTTCAACTAACATAGGGAATACATTGGGGAAATGTGCAAAAAGTTAGAAAAATATTAACTTGACTTTAAACGCTTAGCAAAATTAGCTTGTCTTCGTTTCGTCTTTTACTTTGTAATGAATGGCATCAAAGAAAACTATTGGGTAAATTGCTTCAAGTGGTCTGTTCTGCCACTCTGTTGTGATATCGACTATTTTATCTGTAATGTTTGAGATTAACGCAAATGATACATCTGAGCCCTAACCCGGACAAGCCAGAACCAAAAAGGGAAAAAGCAGTAAATTTGCATTATGCAAATACTAACATGTCAAGGGCCATCAAAACCAGCCACCTGTTTTGATTGATTTTACAATTTTACCGATTCATAATTTAAGAGTCAAATTTAATTTATTCGTTTTTATTTTCAGGCTTAAATTTCTTTCTGTATGATTCACCTTTTATCGTTATCTGATGGGCATTATGACAAAGTCTGCCCATCACTGCATTTGCCATTACCGGATCCGGAAAAGTTGATGCCCAATCACTTACTGCTCGGTTGCTTGTAAGGATTGTTGACTTTGAGTGGTATCTTGCATCAACAATGCCGTAAAAGTATTCCGCCTGTTTTTGTTCTAGTTTCTTAAAGCCAAAATCATCTATTACAATTAGGTCTGCCTTTATCATTAAGCTTAAGCTGGCTTGCCGGTGGTATTTCAATACGGCAAGTAGTGTCCTTTGATTGCTTTTTTATTCCGTATGCTTTAGCAAATCTCTTAAAGCTTGTGTAGCTTACCTTAGAAGTAAGATCGTGATTTTTAGTGATGACTTCAAAAGCACTTTTGGGTTTTAGAGGATTATTTTTTTGAGTTACTAATTGTTTAAACTCTTCTAAATAATTTCCAAGCAGAATATTTTTTTCAGATCTATTCTGTTTATTATTCAGCTCACTTAAGAATAATGAGTTAATTTCATCTGCACTGAGTTTGATCTGTTTGCTTATGCCATTGGAAATACCAAGGCTGATGTACTTACCGATTGTTTGTCTATCATAGCCTGTTTCTGCTTTTATTGCTCTGATTGACTGACCGGATTGCCAGCGTCGAATTATTTCTGCTATGTCCATGATTGTTTTCCTTCTGTTTGCCATATTCTTTAATTGCCCATTATTATTTGAAAATAAGAGCGGCATTATATGACAGTTTTAATTAAAAATATTAACAATCACAGGTGGCAGACTTTCATGGCCCTGGGCTGGCAGGTTTTGCTTGGCCTTTTTTTCATTTTTGTGGCTGGTTTTCGTGGCCCTTGACAACTGGGAAGAATCGATCAGTTTTTAGAAGAATAATGATTGGTTCGCAAACGGTAATTTTCGCAGTTCTAATTTTTTGCTCGATTATTATATATAGCCAGTTAAATTATTTATTAAACAAGAACCCCGGCTTTAATAAAGAAGGACTTGTAGTCTTTTATCCTGATAACAAAGATATTAGCAGAAGTTTTGACGTTTTTAGAAGTGAGTTGAAAAAGAATCCAAATGTCATTGATGTTTCCGGCGGAAATTTGTTACCCGGTACTGATTCAGAAACATTAACAAGCTATCCAAGCAAACAGGACCCAACTAAATTTATAGATGCGGAAAACCTGTATGTCGACAAAGATTTTATTGAGACACTTGGGATGAAAATGATAGCCGGTAAGTCATTTGTTCAAAGCGGTCTCAGCGATTCTTCAAAGGTTTGCATTATAAATGAAACGGCTGTAAAGGAATTAGGAATTTTAAACCCAATAGGTCAAAAAATATCGGATATGGAAATAATAGGTGTGGTTAAGGATTTTAACATTCATTCACTCTATAAAAAAATTATTCCTGTAGTGATTAAGAAAAACCCGGATTATATAAGAGAAATTGCTATCAGGATAGGTAAAGAAAATAAGCCTGGTACTATTGCATATATTGAGAAAATATCCAAAAAGTTTAATCAAGGTACTGCTATGGATTATAAATTCATGAGTGATAGACTTGGTTCGTTTTATAATGATGAAAGAAATTTTGCTAAGATTATTGGACTATTTACTTTCATTACAATATTTGTTGCTTCACTCGGTTTATTTGGCATGTCATTGTTTGTTATAAATCAACGTACAAAAGAAATCGGAATTAGAAAAGTATTGGGGGCAACAATTGCAAACGTATATTTTACAGTTACAAAAGAATTTTTCTTAGTAACAGCACTTTCAGTTGTAATAGCATTCCCGATAGCATATTATTTTATAACTAATTGGCTTCAAAATTTTGCTTATAGAATCTCAATAAATATTTGGATATTTATACTTGGTTCTTGCATAGCAATTTTAATTGTTATTATGACAGTAAGTTTTCAAGCAATAAAAATAACTATTAATAATCCGATTAAGAGCCTTAGAATTGAATAATTGTGTAAGAACTATAAGTGAGTTTAGGGCACTTCTAAAAACTATCTATTATAAAATCTTAACGCAGAGAGCGCAAAGAATGCGCAACGTTCGCAGAGAACCTGCCTGCTGGAAGAGAGCGTTGCAGAACTTCCAGATGTCATATCGAAGGAGTAATCGACTGAGATATCCCACGTTCAACTTGTGTACTTAAGCTATACATGGGATTTCTCCCCGCAAACGGGGCAGGCCCTCCGGTCGAAATGACATTTTGGAGTTGTGCAATACTCTCGGAGGGAAGGTATTGCAAATTTTAGAATCGAGCTGATGCTTGTAAAGAGTATTTAATTTTTTATATTTGCATTTAAGAACCCGCATTAAGCTGGCTATATTTAGTTCAATTTAATAATTAATTGAGTTGCAAAAGTGAAAGAAGAATACCATAAATGGCACTCCCAGTATTTTGAACGTGAATTTGAAATGCTTGTCTTCGGGCATGACGGATACCCGGTAATTTTATTTCCAACGTCCAAAGGAAGATTTTATGAAACTAAAGATTTTGGATTAATAGGTGCAGCGGAAAAACTTCTTAATGAAGGAAGGATTAAAATTTATTGTCCTGACAGCGTTGATGCGGAAAGTTGGTACAATTATTCAATTCATCCTGCAGATAGAGTAAAATCATATCTCGGCTACGAGCATGTAATTTTATATGATGTAATTGAGTTTGCCAAACATGAGACCGGAAGGGAGAAAGTAGCAGTTGCAGGATGCAGTTTAGGGGGATACCATGCCGCAAATTTGGCATTCAGATATCCGGCGAAAATTGGTTATCTATTAAGTATGGGAGGCTGCTTCGATATAAAACAATTTATATCTGGATATTATGACGATAATTGCTATTTCAATAATCCTCCCGATTATTTACCCAACTTAGAGGATAAATGGTTCCTTGATAGAATTAAGGAAATGGGAATTGTACTTGGTGCCGGAGAATGGGATATGTGTTTGGATGAAACGAAGAGATTATCAAATATTCTTACTCAAAAAGGAATAAATCATTGGCTTGATATTCGTCAGGGTGCAGGACATGATTGGCAATGGTGGCGAGAAATGTTTCCTGTTTATCTTGATAAGATTCATGAATAATTTAGGTATCAAAACCGTTGAAACGGTTAATAAAGAAAGTTTTATGTTAAGTAACCCACGACTTGAAGTCGTGGGCTGCTTTTTCGAACATAATAAAACATGAATTAATAATATTTAGAGAGCTGCATGAAAAAGATCGGTATTCTGTTCGGGCAAGAAAATACATTTCCACAAGCTTTTGTAGACCGCATCAATTCAAAAAAGAAGAGGGATATTTCAGCAGAGTTTGTTAAAATAGACAAAGTAATTCAGGGAGAGCCTTGCGAATATGATATTATAATTGACAGGATATCTCAAGATGTTCCTTTTTACCGCGGTTATTTAAAGAATGCGGCATTAAACGGAACTGCTGTTATTAATAATCCGTTTTGGTGGAGCGCCGATGAAAAGTTTTTCAATAATGCATTGGCGACTAAGCTTAATGTTGACGTACCTAAAACCGTTTTACTACCATCAAATCATCACCCACCGGATACAAATTCAAATTCTTTCAGAAATCTTGCATACCCATTAGACTGGGAGGGAATTTTTTCTTACATCGGATTCCCTGCATACTTCAAACCCTTTTCCGGTGGCGGTTGGAAGAACGTATACAAGTTGAATAACGCTGATGAATTCTTTATAGCATACAATGGAACAGGGCAATTAGTTATGATGCTTCAGGAAGAAATTATTTTTACGGATTACTTTCGCTGCTATTGCATCGATAGAAAGGACGTTCATATTATGCAGTACGATCCCAGGCAACCGCATCATTTACGATATGTTAAGAATCCACCGGAAGTTGAGAAGAAATTATTTCAGAAAATAAAACATGGAGTTTTAGAACTAAATAAAGGACTCGGATATGATTTTAACACTGTAGAATTTGCAGTTCGGGACGGAGTTCCATACGCAATTGATTTTTGCAACCCGGCACCAGATGCCGATATAAATTCCGTTGGTGAAGAAAATTTTGAATGGATTGTTGAAGCAGCTTCAGGAATGGCAATAAGGAAAGCTGAGAATCATGTACCCGGGAAGAATAATCTTACCTGGGGAACATTTATAAATTCATTTGTAAAGAATGAAGCCTTATAATGGAAAAGAAAAATTTATTCACACTTGGCATTGAAGAAGAATTCCAGATAATTGATCCGGAAACCCGTGAGTTAAAATCCCATATACAGCAAATATTAGAGGACGGAAAGTCAATATTAGCAGAAAATGTTAGACCGGAGATGCACCAATCTGTTGTTGAAATGGGTACCGGAGTTTGTGGGAATATACAAGAAGCCAGAGATGAAGTAACGGAATTAAGAACAAACCTAACCAGGCTTGCAATAAAGAATAATTTAAAAATTGCGGCTTCGGGAACGCATCCATTTTCGCATTGGAATGATCAAAAGATTACGGATCTTTCCCGCTACAAAGAAATTGTGACGGATATGCAGCAAGTAGCAAGAGCAAATTTAATTTTTGGACTGCATGTTCACATAGGAGTTGACAACAGAGAAACGGCAATTCACATAATGAATGCAGCCCGGTATTTCCTTCCACATATCTTTGCATTATCGACAAATTCTCCTTTTTGGCTTGGAAGAAATACGGGGTTTAAATCTTATCGAAGCAAAGTATTTGACCGTTTTCCGCGTACAGGAATTCCTGATCACTTTGGAAGCGTTGCGGAGTACGATAATTACATTAATCTTCTGGTTAAGACCAATTGCATAGACAACGCAAAAAAAGTATGGTGGGACATAAGAGTACATCCTTTTTTCGAAACACTTGAATTTAGGATATGCGATATTCCTATGCGCATTGATGAAACAATAGCTTTGGCAGCATTGTGCCAGGCTGTCGTTGCTAAGCTATATAAACTTCTAAAACAAAATCTTGGCTTCAGACTTTACCGGAGACTTCTAATCTCCGAAAATAAGTGGCGCGCAGCCCGTTATGGGATAAGCGGTAAACTAATAGATTTCGGGAAACAGGAAGAAGTTGATTATCCTATTTTAGCGCAAGAGTTAATTGAATTTATTGATGATGTTGTTGATGAATTAGGCTCACGCACGGAAATAAATTATATCAACAAAATAATGGAAATGGGCACAGGCGCCGATCGTCAATTGAAGGTATGGGAGCAAACGGACGATTTGAAAAAGGTTGTAGATTATATTATTGAAGAGACACAACATGGATTAAATATTTGAAATGAGCTTTTATGGTAAAAAAGGAAATTAAAGTTGCAATTATCGATCTTTATAACAACGAAGTAAATGAAGGTATAAGATGCTTAAAAGAGATAGTTTCCGAGTCTAATCGCAATAAAAATCTTGTCCCGGTTAACTATGACAGATTTGAGACGAGGTATAAAGATGAAGTCCCGGATTTAGGATATGATATTTTTATTTCCTCAGGCGGTCCCGGCAGTCCTTTTGAAGGTGTTGAACAAAAGTGGGAACATGATTACTTTTCCTTAGTTAATAAAATATGGAATTATAATCAGAGACGTCCGGAGAAAAAGAAATATATTTTCTTTATTTGTCATTCATTTCAAATGATGGCAAGATATTTTAAATTTGCAGAAGTAAATAGACGGCATGAAAAATCTTTCGGTGTACTTCCCTTTCGCAGAACAGACGCAGGGATAAATGACCCGATAATGAAGCAATTGTTAGATCCTTTTTACGCTGCTGATTTTAGACAGTTCCAGGTTGTTCAAAAAAATCAAAGAGTTTTGGATGAACTTGGAGGGAAAATATTGGCGCTTGAACTTGAGGATAAAGAAAAGAAATATGAAAGCGCAATTATGGCAGTAAGGATTTCTGATGAAATTGTCGGCACACAATTTCATCCTGAAGCTGATCCGATGAGTATGTTATACCATCTCAAACAGGATGAACGCAAAAATGATATAATCGGGAAATCAGATGAAGGGAAATATTTGGAAATGCTGTCATATCTTGAAGATCCCGATAAGTTAAAACTTACGCGGAAAACAGTATTGCCGGCATTTTTAGATTTAGCTATAGAAGAACTAAGCGCAAAGTATGCATAAATAATTGTTTAAAAAAGAAGAAATAAAATGAACACAAAACTAAGAGAAAGATATAACGCGGAGTTT
>JAKBMG010000011.1 GCA_021831685.1 Bacteroidota bacterium
CCTCGAAAATTAAAGTTTATATAATTGTTATTAATTTCATCGCTTACATAAGCGTCAAGCCTTGAAAAATGGTACCCCATTCTTGAAAAGAAATTCATATAACAATCAGAAATTATAGCATAGCTTCTACTTCCCAAGTCTCTGTCACTTCTACTCGAATCAATAACGTTTGACATTAAAAGATTAGCAAAGCCTTTTAAATCAATGGGCAATGGACCAGCCCACTTTATACCGGGTGCAGTCATACCTTTTATTAAAGAGAGAAATGGTTTTGAGATAATATCATCCGGTGTTACTTGCTTCTTTTCTTTCATATCTTTTAAACCATTACCAAGATCGATTATATAGATATCTAGAGGAACTGAAAACTTAAAAGGATAAGCATGACTATCTTCATATCGAGCTGATTCATAAAGCGAAAACATTTCTCTCATTGCATATTCGTGTGAAAATCTTGTCACATCATGCAATGTTCTACATCTTTCAGGAATAAATTCTGAGGAATCTGGATTTGTTAAATTCAAAGGTATTATTTGCTTTGAAATATTTTGCCAAATACGGTGCATTGGGCTTTTAACAAAAATATTTTCGAATGCGGAACCTTCATAATATTTTTCCATCAATTCTTTAACTGCTCCGCGATATACTTTGTTTTCCATTGCATCTATTGTAACCACCGTTTCGTTAGCCAAAATTTCAGTCGCATTATTAGTGTTTACAAGAACCGGGATTCCTAATTCCCGGGCAATTATTGCCAGGTGTCCAGTTGTATTTCCAATATCAGCGATTAACCCAGCTGCTTTATGCAAAACTTGTGTTAATTCGGGTGCTGTTTTTTTAACGACTAGTATGCCTCCGAAAGGGACATTAGTAAAATCCTTATAACTATTCAACAAAAAAACTTTTCCGGTGCTTATTCCCGGACTTGCACAGTTACCTTTATCTATTAAAACTTGATAATTTAAATCAATTTTTTCATTAGGAATTTCTCCTGCAGTACAAATAGCCATTGTTTTTGAAATAGCCAACGGTCTGCACTGTAAAATGAAAATCTTACCGCTTTTATCAATTGTCCATTCTATATCCTGAGGAGTGCCGAAATAGTTTTCTATTATTAAAGCATACCCGGTTATAACTTTAATCTGATCTTCGGTTAAGCATGACTTGTGCAAAAAATCTTCAGTTATTATCTCATCCTGCAATCCGTCTGTTATCCTTAGTATTGTCCTATACTTCTGATTTCCTGTCTTATATTTAATTATTTTGTTAGTTACTCTTTCTACAATAAATTCTTGTGGCGCAACACTTCCGTCTACTATTTTTGTTCCTAGACCCCAAACCGCATGAATTATAATTCCTTCCCTGCTACCCATTGGATCTTTTGTAAATAATACACCACTTACTTCCGCATCAATCATTTGCAAGCAGCCAATACTCATCGGCATATCCATATCCCGTAGCCCTGTTAAGTAACGATATACAAGTGACTGAGGTAAATATTTCGAAATCAATACTTCAAAGCAAGCATCAATTAGGTTAGCCTTACTAACATTCAATGCAGAATAATGTAATCCAGCGAAGGAAAAATGTAAGTCATCTTCGCCTATAGCGCTTGATCTAACGGATATTAATATATCACCGTGTTTGGAAGCTAAGTGTTCATAGCTATCGAGAATTATTTTTTCAATAAGAGAGGGAATAGGTGTACTAATGATTAGAGCTTGTATTACTTGGCTAGCTTGTTGAACTTGTTCATTATCGTTATAATCTATAGATGATATTGCTTTATCAATCTGTGAAAATAAATCTCCTTGTGATAAAAAATCTTCAAAGCATTTTGCAGTAAGGCAAAAACCATCTGGGATAGGTATCAGAAGTCTGTTATGGATTTCGCATAAACGGCTCATCTTTCCGCCTACTTCTCTGGTATAATCGATTGTTATTTCATCAACCATATAGGAATATGATCGATTAGAAGCCAGACTTTTGTCTTTGTCAATCTCCTCACATTCAATACAATCCGCTTTATTGCAATTCCATCTAATTGGACAAAAAGAGCCGGGAACAAGCTCCTCTTCACATTCCATTTTAATCTTGTCTACAAGGTTACAAAGTGTCTTGTATTTGCCTTCGCACATAATTGAAAGATGTTCAGTAACTTCTTGAGTGTTTTTTATAATTTCAGAAAATATCTGATAAATTTGTCCCTTCGAGAAGGGTCTCCCTGAACCAAGAATCTCACTTAATCCTCCCATTAGTTTTAATGCTTCGTCATTTGAAAATAAAAGACGCTGAAAGTGATTAAGTTTTTCTTTAAAGGAAATATTTTCTCTTTTTCGGTGTTTTAAAATATTCTTAAATAATTTCATCGCAGATAATAGCCATAATTGATTAATTCTTATTAACTATCTAAACTAGACTTTAATACGCCGTGAATTTTAGATCGAATTTCTTCGGTTGTAAAAGGCTTTAATAAATATCCCGTAGCGCTGTTTAAAGAATCGCTTAGAGAAATCCTTTTTTCGTATTCGTAGATTCCTTTGGGTGAATATCCGGACATAATAATTATAGGAATCTCTGGATAGGTATTTCTAATTCTTCTTAAAAGCTCATTACCGCTTATCCCTGGCAAAAACATATCGAGTAAAATCAGATCAAAAGCATCGCTCCTTATTAATTTTAACCCTTCCAAAGCTGTGTCACATGTTGTAATAAGATAGTCTTCTTTATCATTACTATTTAGAGCTCTCTTTATTGACTTAAGAATTATTTCTTCTTTGTCTATAGCAAGAATTTTTATTAGTAGTTTCATCAATATTATGCCCGTAATATAATAGTCACCGATGTACCCGATTCGTTCGAAGTTATGCTTAATATACCTTTGTTCATTTCTATGATTTCTTTACAAACGGCTAAACTTAGTTCTGTTTTTTCAAAATTCTCCAGATCTGAACTATTTACAGGGTTAAAAATTTTTTGAAGAATATTTTCGGGAATTCCCTTGCCGGTATCGGAAAAAACGATTTCTATTTCATTTTTATCATCAAAAAATGAAGCCGCAATATTTAATATCCCTCCAGCAGGCATAAATTCAGAAGAGATTAAAAGTAAGTTTAAAAAGACTTGTTCTAATAGTGCCGGATCTATGAAGGCATTTGGAAGCATTCTTGGTATTTCAGAAATAATTTTAATATTTTGAAAATTTGAGAATTTTTTTACAACTGTAATAGCATGATTAATTATATCGTCAATAACAGAAATCTTTAAATCTGGCTTATTTCCTCCTGCAAATGTCAAAATATTTCTTATACTCTCTCTAATTTTTAAAGCTTCATGCCGAATTATTTCATAATCATTTTTATTGCTCCCGTCCAAATTTGATTCTTCAATTAAACTTTCACTATGAATTATTATTCCTGTCAAAGGATTATTAATTTCATTTGCAATTTCCTCTGCGAGCTTGCCGATTGATGCAAGCTTTTCAGATTCAATTAACTGATTTTGTGTAGTCAATAATTGCTTTTGCATCTTATTAAATGATTCAGACAGTAATTTTAATTCTGCTTTACCTGGAGGAATTTCATGTTTAAAATTTCCTTCAGCAACTCGTTTTGTTCCATCCACTAAATTTTTGATGGGCTTGCCAATAAGGTGCTTGATTGAAAAGTATGTAATTATTGATGCAATTAATGCAAAAATAATTGTAAATAAAATAAGCTGTGTGCGAGTCTTTTCAAGGTTTGCATTAACTCTTTTTGTGGAGATTTCTATCTCAATAAATCCAAGAATTGTTTGCGAAGAATCGTGTCCCTGTAAGTTTGTCAATTTTGTTTTTAAATATTTTATGTCTTTGTTTACCGAATCTTCATAAGTTGAATGGCAGGCTTCAGTATAGCAGCTTGGGGCATTATAAATCGGTTGACAATTGTAGATAAGATTATCTTCCTTAATTATCCGGTAACGATCGAAATTTTTAATGTCGAATTCTAATTTATTATCCTTATTTTTATGGCAACTTTCACACAGTTGACTGGTTTCCGTCCCCTCCGGACTGGTTTGGGAAATGTGTTTGTTTATCTCCCATGGATGTGAAGAAAATTTAATTAATCCTTTATGGTTTAATATCCTGACAGCTATTATCCCTTCTTTGCCGACTATATTATTAACAGCCATTGAAAGTTCATCACGTCTGTTCTTGAGCATGCTGAACCTTAAGATCCTTTCCGTTGTCAAGCTAAGCTGCTTTGAGTTATCACAAATGGAATCAATTGAGGCATCTTCCTGTTTAAAAAGGCTGAATATGGTAAACACTCCCATGGTTATAAGAATAATTATTCCCAATAAGATTGAAACCCGGGAAGAGAGGCTTATGTATTTTAGTTTTTCAAATAATTTCATTTTTTATTTATTATACGTCTCAAATTATATTCAAATCAAAATGGAAATGTAAGTTCTATTAATCTAAATTATAAATGTTAAAGCTACTTCCTAGAATATGTTAATTCAACTATATTATTAGCAAAATATATTTTATGATAGCCCTCTGGATTTTGTAGTAAATTGATTCATTGAATATGGTTCATTCGTTATGCGAAATTCTGGTTACACTCATTCCGAAAAATTTTAACACAAGATCCGTACCGAATGCCATAATGGAGCCCAACGATGCCATAACTAAAATTACAATAATGGCATATAAAATCCTGTCGTTGTTATATAATTTTGCAACCCACAAGTTAATTCCCGAAAGATTTTCTGTGTTAATTTTATTATTTAATGTAGTTTCTTGTTTACTGTTTTTTATATTGACTTCATTTGTAGTACTATAACCATATGTAAACAAAAGACCAAACACCAATAATACCATCAATTTATTAATTTTCATGATTTGTTCCTTTAGTTATTTGACCTTTATTAAATTTTAAAATAAATAATTAAATTCAAAAATATCTTTCTTTTTTACCTCATTAAATAATTATATAAGAGAAATTAATTATTCTGATCTAAGAATAATTTTTCTCTTTTATTGCTCCCTGTATAAGTTTCACAATAATTATGGAAGACATAGTTACTGCTATTCCCATCAAAATAATTCCTGCGAATGATTGATAAAATGGAACCTTTGAAACTTTATAAATTTGTTCGATAACTACCGAAAAACCTGCAAATACAATCATAATTGCAAATAGCAGCCTTATTCCATATCCTTTAATATATTTAACCGCAGTTGCTCCTACTTGTGCTCCTATTGAAGCACCTAACAATATAATAAAAGCAGCAATCAACTCTACTCGTCCTTTAAGAGCATAAGTAAAGCAGCCATAAGCTCCGCTAAAAAGGACTGTCATTAAGCTGGTTCCAACAGCTATTGCAGTAGGTAGGCCGATTAAATATACTAAAGCTGGCATTATGATAAACCCACCGCCTACTCCCATGAAACCAGAAAGAAAACCAGTAAACAAAAAAATTGAAAAAATAATCCATATTGAAACACTCTCAATTCCCGATGCAGGAAAAGAAATCATGGGTGGCAGATTAATGTTGTGGAGTTTTTCTGGAATTTTATTTTGGTCTTGTGCTTTGCTTTCCGATTGTTTTAAACGATTTAAGAAATAATCGTAAAACATATAAGAACTGACAGAAAATAAAAACAGTATATAACACCATCTTACTATTGTCCCGACGTCACCAGCCTTTTCCAGTGTCATAATTGTCTCGGAACCGATTTCTAAACCAATAACGGAGGTGATAATTGAAATAAACCCAAGTTTCCAATCAACGTTTCCCATTTTATGATGCTTTTTAACTGCTCCAATGGATTGACCGAAAATATTTGCGAGATCTGTTCCAATGGCAAAAGGCATAGGAAATCCGAAAATGTTTAAAGCCGGAGTAACAATCCATCCACCACCGACGCCAAAAAAACCTCCAAGTACGCCAACACAAAATCCTATTAAGATTAATAATAAAACGTTAAATTGAATTCCTGAAACGAGTAAATAGATATTAAAGATGTCCATATTATTACTTTATTTTGTTAATTTAATTTTTTTGTTATTTTATATTATTTCAAAATCCAAATTACAATTGATCTTCAACTGCACTATCCTTTTTTTTGAATTGTTTCTTCTGTTCTCAAAAGGTATTCTGCCTGAAGCTAGATCCAATAGTTAATGAAATAAAAAAATAGCTTCATTGACCATACCAGCCATCTCTCTTTATGTTTCCATCTCGACCGGAGATATATTTCCACCCCAACCTGTATGCCAATTCTCGCCCATTTTGATCTTTAATAAATTCCGCACTTCATGCTGCTAATGCCTCCACCACCTGCGAACGATCTATCATTTCCAGTTCGATGAAGATAGATGTCCTTGCGAGAAAGTAATCTTGATTTACCCTGCTGAAAAATTGAGGAAAGTATAAGGCGAGTAATGCACATAAGCATCTAAAGTCTTTGAAGTGGAAATGCAATCCAGCTGAAGTAAATATTGCCATGCATTGGAAATATGTCCTTTAAAAATAGTCCTGATTCACCTTTAATCTGCACCGTTGATCTTTCCTGCATCAGTTTGAAATTCATGGAATCTTTAAAGCATTTTAGAAATACGCCGGGATATCGTATGAATGTTTATCATATTTTAACGTATTTTCATTTCAGTGTTTGATTATCAAAAAAATGAGATAGTTTCTAAAAATGTTCATGTCTTTTTAATGCATCTAAATTTCCTTGGATTTGTTTCTTTTCTCGATTCTATTAAAAGTCTGAATAAAATTATCAAAACTATTGTTGATGATGTTCCCATTAACACAATTCCTGCAAGAGTTTGGAAATACTGTTTCATGGTCATTTTATAAAGTTGTTCTGTAATGACAGAAAAGCTTGCTAAGATTATCATAATGGCAAAGAGAAGCCTTATGCCGTAGCCTTTTATATACTTTACCGCAGTTGCACCGATTTGAGCGCCAATGGACGCACCAATAAGCATAATGATAGCGGCAATAACTTCAACGCGTCCCTTTACTGCATAAGTTAAACATCCGTATGCTGAGCTAAAGAGAACGATCATACAACTTGTGCCGATTGCAATTATTGTAGGTAGACCTATTAAATAAACCAATGCTGGAATAATTATAAATCCACCGCCTACGCCCAAAAAGCCTGATATAAATCCAGTGCATAAGAAGATAAATAAAATTACCCATAAGGATACTCTTTCGATTCCCGATGTAGGGAGAGAGATCATTGGTGGGATATTTAGTTGATAAAGTTTTTCCGCCATTTTGCTTCGGTCGATTTTTTGCTTGCTTTCTTCAGAATTACCAATTTTTTCCTCAAGAATTTTCAGCTGTCTGGTATGAAGTACAAAATAATCATATAGCATATATGAGCCAAGACCAACTAGAAATATTATATACGTACACCTAACTATCAGACCTATATCTCCGATTTTTTCTAGATCAATTATTAATTCCGAACCAATTTCCAAACCAATGACGGATGTAATTATTGATAGGGAACCTAATTTCCAGTCTATGTTACCCATTTTATGATGTTTTTTTACTGCACCTATTGTTTGGCCAAAAATATTGGCATTGCCTGTTCCTATAGCAAAAGCTATATGAAATCCAAAAATGTTTAGAGCTGGCGTAACTATCCAACCGCCTCCTACGCCGAAAAATCCTCCCAAGACACCTACACAAAATCCGATTATAATTAGCAATAGAACATTGAACTGAATTCCGGCAACAGGTAAATAAATATTAAACAGATTCATGTCTCATGCTATTTATTAAATGAATTCTTGTAAAAAGTAAATAAACACTAAACATTTTTATCCTTTACTTAGATTAAAAAAATTACATATTAATTTAGAAATTTCTTTAGCTGTCTTATTAGGTAAAACATTAACATTTATTGAAGCCTTTTTAATTAAAGCATTTTGGACAGATTGATTTAACGCCAACGATATGCTTTTTCTCAATAATATTGTCGCTGTTTCTGTCCCAAAAATAGTGAAAAAGTTTTTTACTGCTTCGAAAGAGGTGAAAATGTAAACATCAGCATTATTTTTTTTAATATTATTAATAATTTCTTCTTCTTGTTCATACTTAAGCAAGCTGGAACAATCAAACCCATCATAGTTAGGCTCTTGAGATATTTCAAAAGTTAAGTCGTACCTATTATTTTTTTTTGTTAGTGTATTATATATAGTTTCATTTTTAATATCTAAAAAATTATTCTCGTTGATTTGAAATTTAGATGATGAAATTGTTTCCCATATTTCTTCCTCATGAGTTTTAATAGGGAAAAATAATAAGTCACCGCCTAAATCATAAAGCGAATTTTTTAATTCACTTGAATTTTCCAAGTTTCCGACTAGAACAATTCGTTTATTAAATAATGGTTTTTGTTCGAACCAGGAAATTTCATCTCTCAATGAAACAGTAGGACCAACCATAATAATTACCGGGGGATGTAAATTTTGTTTTTTATATTCTTCCCAAATTGTATCAAGACTTGAAGTAATTGTCCTTTGCTTCGAAAGTGTCCCGTTCTCAATAACAGCGGTGGGCATTGTAGGGCTCATCCCATGTTTTATTAGTTCACTGCAAATCCTTTCAATTCTGGATGCTCCCATATAAATAATTAGAGTTGTATTTTTTAATTTTGCCAGCTTTTCCCATTCTACTTGAGTTTCTGGTTTATCGGGGCATTCATGAGCTGTAATAAGCACGCATTGTGTAATTAACCCTCTATGCGTTATTGGAATACCGCTGTAAATAGGTGCTGAAAGTCCCGAAGTAATTCCGGGTATAATCTCATAGTCTATTCCGGCTGCTTTTAAGGCACTTGCTTCCTCAGAACCTCTTCCGAAGACAAATGGATTCCCTCCCTTTAATCTAACTACAGAAAAACCAAGTTTAGATTTGCAAATTAAAATATCGATTATGCTTTCCTGTTCAATTGGATGGTAACCCGATTCTTTACCCACAAAAATTTTTTCGCACTCTCTTTTACAATATGCTAAAAGATCATTATTTATTAATCGGTCATAAACAACAACGTCAGCCTGTTTTAGTTTTTCAAGAGCCTTTACAGTGATAAGACCAGGGTCGCCGGGTCCCGCCCCTATAATAAATACTTTTCCAATAACGGATTTCATGCTATTTCACCAATAATTTATTTAACACAAATTTTTAATAACATTAATTGCAAGAAATGTTGCTGCTATGGAAAAGACAATTAAAAAAATTATTATCAAAAAATTTGTTCTTGAAGAGTTTTTGATCTGTTCTTCATGTTCTCGCGCTAAAATATTCTTGATTATCTCAGATGTTCTTTGCCCGCTTATTTTAAATTGCGCATCATAATAAGCAATTTTATTTTCACTTAGTTTAGCGGACTGGATATCCTCAAAAAATCTATTATAAACACCAGACATTTCTGTATTGTTTGTTTTAATTCCATTAATATCGGATTCGGTTAATACTTTCAAACCAATTAACTCACCAAATCTTTGGTCGAATTCCATTTTTGCATTCTGCCATGCCTGCAATCTTTGTTGTGAATATCCTCTAAGCAGAAAATTTTTTTCTTCACTTCTACGTTGAAGTTCCGCTTCTTTAAACGAATGAACTGTTTCCATTACTTTTTTGCACTCTTCAAATTGCTGTGTTAAAATCCAACCCAAAGCACCACTAAATGCAATTAGTATAATTATAATAAAAAAGGAAAAACATATTTTCCTTTTTAATAAAATCATAATGTCTTTCATAATTAACCCTTTAAAAAATAATAACTACCTAAATTGAGCGATTCTTCCTACAATGCCTCTTTTTTTACTATCATTGTGGGTACCCGAAGGGTGCATGATAACCTCTTGACAATGTATATGATTACTTTAGTTTCTCCTACTCACCATGACATAAAAGTCTTTCAATTTAGGAACTAATTAAACTCTTGTAAGATTTTTTGTAAGTGCATATGCAAATTTTTTTTATTTTCTTCAGTTAAAATATACCCCCAATCGATCTCGAGAAATTTCTTAAATGCTTTTTCTTTTAATTTTGGCGATCTAATTTTGGGATTAGACAACAATTGTTTTCTGAAATTGTCTGCTAACTCGATAATATCAGCATAATATAATGGGAACAACTGAATAAGTTTTTTCTTTATCTCTTTTAAATAAAAAGGAGCTTTCCCCTGAGAAGAAATTGAAATGGTTAAACTTCCGCGCTTAACATTTGCTGGTAAAATAAAATCACACAAAGGTAGATTATCAACCACATTCAATAAAATTCCTTCACTTTGACAATCTTTATGCACAGTTTTATTTATTTTTGGATTATTTGTTGCACTAAAGACAATCTTGAAATCCTTGATATATTCCTTAGAATACGATTTATTAATAATATTTATTTTACCCTCTTTGGCTAGCTCAACCAATGGTTTACAATACTTTGGAGAGATAAGAGTTACATCTGCCTTAAATTCTTTAAGTGATAATACTTTTCGATATGCTACTTTACCCCCCCCTACTACTAAACAAGGGAATTTATCAATGTTAATAAGAATAGGGAAAAAAAAAGGAACTTTGTGCTGTCTCATAAAAAATATTCCATTTCATTACTAAAAAGCATTAATTTTGTGTAAAGTACAAGGGAGGAAAGATTTCTGTATTCTTGTGTTGCAATTAATTATCATGTTAAGGGGCGTCTCTGCCGTGTATCAACATAATTTCCGGTCGACCTTGGTAGGATTTAACGTCTCGTGAAATTTCACCTTTCTTACCTTAATAATTTTGAATGTTTTCAAATATGTTAGTATCTGATCTAAAAATTACTGCCGTGAATGTGTTGTGCGGATATTTACAGCCTATATTAAGAAAATAGATTCCGGTTTTTGTTATATTAACTTTATCTACGGAACCGGCGATTGTTACTTTCTTATCGATAAAATTATTAGCTTAAACAGGCGAGATTGTTGCTTGTTGATACTTCTGCTGGGTTTATAATGATGTTCTTAATACCTAATGCTTGTAATGACGGTCTATCAAATAATCGTAGACCCCGCTTCACATTGACTTTCGTATATATCTCCCAGCCAATTCTTATGTAAGTACTTGTTAAAAGCAAAAAAAATAAGGAAAACGACTCGCAGCTCCGGGAATTTGGAGTAAATAAGGAAGAAACAATGGAATTAGCATATAAAAGAAAAAAAAGAGGAAAAGAGCCTAAAACTGTGAGCGGTATATTATTAAGATAACTAAAACAGTTAATATAGATATTGCCGTTTAAGTTTTTGTTTTTTGTGTTAAGATATTTTTTACTTTTATCTTCCCTCCTGGCCTCTACCAAGCCTATGACAAGCCTAAAACAAGCCTTTAATTCTTATCCAATTATTTCAGAAAAAAGTCTGCCAAAATTGGCATAAACTCTTCCT
>JAKBMG010000010.1:0-3031 GCA_021831685.1 Bacteroidota bacterium
TCCTCCACGCGGCGTTGCTGGGTCAGACTTTCGTCCATTGCCCAATATTCCTCACTGCTGCCTCCCGTAGGAGTCTGGACCGTGTCTCAGTTCCAGTGTGGCTGATCATCCTCTCAGACCAGCTACTGATCGTAGCCTTGGTAGGCATTTACCCTACCAACTAGCTAATCAGATGCAAGCTCATCTATAGGAGTTATCCCGACAAGTCGGAACAACTTTAACAACATCATCATGCGATGCCGCTGCATCATTCGGTATTAGCGCCGATTTCTCGACGTTATTCCGAACCCATAGGTAGATTACTTACATATTACTCACCCTTGCGCCACTTTACTTGAGATATTGCTACCTCTTTCTCGTAGACTTGCATGTGTTAAGCACGCCGCCAGCGTTCGTCCTGAGCCAGGATCAAACTCTCCGTTGTAAGAGTTTGTATAAAATTTAGAATCAACAAAGCTAAAACTACTAAAGATTTTCTTTAGTCACTCACTCTATCAAAGAACTTGAATAAATACGGACTTCAAATTTAAGAATTCGTTTTTGATTTGTCAAGAAGGGATTAAAAATAAATCAAAAAATAATTTGTAGAAAGAACTGATGAATAAATCGATAAATCTGGACTGGAAGAATAATAGTTTTTTACAATTTTTGCAACTTTAAAACACGCACCCTTTCATCTTTAAGCTACTTAAGTTTCGTTGCAAAACAATGGGTTTATTCAGAAAAAGTGATCTGAAAAATTATTAACTGAGCCTGTTGTGTGAATTAACTTACCATAATGGCAAAAGTAATATTTACTCGAAAAATAGAACGCTGATCGCGAAAGCGCTGCTTCAAAATGCTAATTGAGTCGAAGCGGGGATTTTTTTTATGATTTACGCTGATGAATTTTTGTCCGAAGGACTCCTTCGGAGAATAATTACTTTTGCCTTCATTTTCTAATTATCGTAATCTAATATTGTTGATGATACGAAACTGTATCAGTCCAAGAAATTTTTTTATTTGTATGGGAATTAAGTAGCACGGCAACGTAGAAAACTGAATCGGAATGATCATTTACTCTTAAGCCAAACAATTTATTAATCTCGATACTTATGCTGTGATTGCAAAATAAATTTACAGTGATGGGAACGGTACGTATTTCGTAATAATCTTTGTTATGTTTTTCTGAGACGTTGACTATCCTCAGAATATTCAGTGTGCTTTCACAACGAGTAAAAGCAGCTTGAAATAGTTTTTTGTCAAATAGAACAGAAATTTTTCCATCGGTAACCGAGACCGTTACACTGTAGTTATTCTTTGCAGGCGGGAATAAAGTGAAATTTGGTGAGCTCTTTTCCACACCAAATAGTTTCAGATTGGTTTTAAGTATTTTGTGATATGTAGAGAAACCTTGCACATTAGATTTTTGCCAAACATTTTTAATGTGTGGTATTGAATTAATTGTCTTGGCAAATTTGACAACGGCAGAGAATTTATTTTTTTCGTATATTGCTTTAGTAGATTTGCTCTTTTTATAATGATCCGGGCGTAACGAAACAAATTGTTTTCCGTTTACTTTACGAACTATAAGCGAGCCGATCTTACCACTAAGTTCGCCGAGAACGGATTTCGTTAAGCGTGCCATATTATAATTGCCTCAATAAATCCAACCCAAAATAAATTAGTCAACCCAGAAAGACAAGCGAAAGAAGAACGAATACAGAACGTATTCAGAACGTTTACGGATATGGGGTGTATACTATTTAAACTGAGAAATGGATTAAAATCGAATACCGATGATGTATAATAGATTTCAATTCTTACGCTTACCCTTAATTATTTTCAAGATTCTACTGAAATATTGTTCGAAGGTTTCATCAGAAGCCATAGGGATATTTTGCAAAGCCGAACCAACGGAATCTAGTAGATCATTATATTTTTTGAATGTTTCTTCCAACAGCTTTTCATCTTCGGTTTCCCAATAATGCCCTTCGTCGATAACCTCAAATTCTTGGAAATATTTTTTACTAAGATGTTTTAGCAGATGAATGATGAGTTTGTGAACAGAACTGCCGCCAAACTGAGTTTTAACGGAAAGCATATATAAATATTTCTTATATGCCTTATTGGCAGAATAACCAAATATTTTTAAGTGAGCCGGGCTGCTCATTCTACCGTTGGATAAGAAACATAAGTTAATTGTTTCGCAATCCGGCGGCGTAAAATTAATGCCGTAAATATTTTTGTTGTAGGAATCGCTATCAAATTTGTTCGAAGGAAATTGTTCTTCGTAAACAGTGTATTGCCAATTATAAATTTCTGCGATGTCTTTGACTTCTTCTATCATTTCTGAGAGAGAAGCTTGAGGGTTAAATCTTCCGTTGTAATGAATGGTTAAGCCCATTTACTAGACTACATTAAAGAATGATTTGGATTAAAGTCTGCTTGTGGACGAGCCAATTTATATACCGCAACTTGTAATTCAATAGTTAAAATAATTTTCCCTTAGGCGATAAGCTAGAAGATTGAAAATCACCTTGATTAAAAAGTTTCTCCTATCTCTCTAAACATTTCAATAGTATTCATACATTGAATATTAAATGCATTGCAAGCTTCCGGAATTTTGATTTTTGATTTGCGGTTGGGTTCACTTTTTTCTTGAGTTACAATAATGCCATTTTTATTTAATGAAAGTGCATAAACTACCAACCAAGCGTCCGCACACTTATGCTCCAGAAATTCATTTAATGCTTTTGCCAGATAAAAGCTGCTTTTGGAACTTGCCCACCTAACAACATCGGCATAGTGGACAAATACTTCCGGGATTTCAGTTGGTTTATAGAATTGCTTAGGTAAATTTTTATCGATCCATATTTTTAATTCATCTTCATTCTCGTTGATTTCATCTTCTACTTTATCTATGCTTATAATTTTCCCATCGTCAGCAAGTTTTTTCACTTTTTCCCAAAATCCTTTAGCAACATCCAACGGATATATTGCACGATGTGATTGTATAAAAAAATTACTGTCAACAATAAAAAGCGGCATT
>JAKBMG010000010.1:3041-11430 GCA_021831685.1 Bacteroidota bacterium
ATGAATTTATGATAAGTACCACCTTTCAAATCAGTGAGTTGATAAGCATCTCTAATAAGCAATTTATTTTCTAATACTGCTTGATTTATGTAACTAAGAAAACGAATACTAAGTCGCTTACGTTGTGTTTTATAAAAATCACCGCCTCTTTCACTATCATCTTTTTTCTGGTAATCATGTTTAAGATATTCATCATAAAAATCGAAGAATTCAGGAAGGGATATTTTGCCAAGATCGAGTAATCTACGTGCAATGACAAGTTGACTGACTTTAAATTGTTTTGCTAAATATTCTTTGTCTTGATTTTCATTCAATACGGCATCAAGAATTTTTTGAGGGACAAGAAATTCCGCAGCAATTTTGTCGCATAAGATTTCATTAGGATTATCAGCAGGCCTCAATTTGCGGAAGTCAAAACCGGCACTTATTCCTAACCAAACATGAGCCAACTCATGAGCAAGCGTAAACATCTGTGCGGACTTACTATCAGCGGAATTAATGAACATAAAAGGGGCATAATCATTAACTAAAACCAATCCCCGGCACTCTTCGACTTTAATATTTCTATGTGTATTGTTACCCACAATACTACTAAAAACGGTAACTATTCCGGCATCTTCAATTTTCTGTGTAAAGTAGTCTTTTGCTTTTTCCCAATTAGAAAATTCACTTGCCCAATTTTCATTGAGTCCCAATTTCAATCGAATATCATGAACGATTTCATCAATATTTTCTTTTCCATCCGGCATTAGCCGGACGAATTCAAGCCGCTCATAATTATTATCCTTTAGATAATCGGTAAGCCACTCTTGTCTTTTTTGAAGTATAAGAATAGTATCATAAACATTAAGACTTATCCCGAAGTGATGGGTTTCCATTTTATTCGGTTCAGATTGAATTGTTCGGAAGAACGGAATAGGTATTCTTTCTTCGGGCGGATGCTCAAGAAAGAGATAACCGAATGGGAGATGAACTTTTTGGGAAAACATTTCCAATTGCTTTATAGTCGGTTTCTTTTCACCAGCCAACCAGGAGGAATAATTAGGAATCTTCCGAGCAACTTCATCAATGTTGAAGCCCGCGCGTTCAACCGCCCAAACCAGGATATTATTATTTATTTCTAATTCCACTTTCATTTGGTGTAAACTTACAAAAGAATATCAAATATTGTATTCCATCCGGCAAATGCCGGATTTGTCGATCACACACTCCTTGCTTTATTCACTCTGTATTGGACAAACTCGCAGACCGAGTAGTAAACTTCTCCGCCAAAGGCGGACAGGTTTGCGTTCTGCTTGGTTAAGCCGAGTGCTGATATTTTTATAACTTATTTTTGTTTTTTAACCGGGTAATTTCTTTCTCAATTTTATCGAATGCTTTATTTGGATTACCAAGCAATTCCTCATTCTTAATTCTAATGAAATTAATTCCAAAATTTTCTAAATATGACTGACGATCTGTATCATATTCTTTTTGTTCTTCTATTTCGTGAATATCGCCGTCAATTTCTATTGCAAGTTTAAGCTTAGAACAGTAGAAATCAATTACATAGCTGTCAACGGAATATTGCCGAAGAAATCTTTCTTCCATTTGTCTTTTGCGCAGGTATATCCAAACGAGTTTTTCGCAGTAAGTCATATTAGCACGAAGCTGTCTACGGCGTTCTTTCATTTCTTTTTTGTTGTAGTGCACAGTCATATAATTTCCTTTCTAACCCATCCCTTGCCCTTCCCTTTGCAAAAGGGAAGGGATTGCGTGCCACCTTCCCCTTTACAAAGGGGGAAGGAGATGTTAGGGTTCACACACTCCTTGCTTTGTTTAATCTATTTTGTACAAGTTCACAAACGGCAAAGTAAACTTCTCCGCCAAAGGCGGACAGGTTCGCGGCTGCTTTGGTTATGCCAGGTACATCAAAAATTGTTTTACGATTTGATCCCAAATTCTTCATAGTCTTGTTTGTTAATTAGCTGCTCTATGTTTGGGTCTATAGCTTTTATCCCGCAATGCGGGATTTCGATTGTATTTTTTATTGTATCTGAAATATTTCGTAATCGGTTTTGCTAATTATTCCTTTAATATTTTGGTCAACAATCTCAACTTCTTCGTAAGTGAGGTTGTAGAGTTTGTAAATCATTATGTCAATTTCGTTTTCGAGGGCGGTGGTGTCTTGGTTTAGCTTTTTCTTCTCTATTATTTTATCTACAATCCTTTCGATTTTTTTCTGTTCATCTTCTTCAGGGTAATAAACTAACACCGGCTCCAGCGCTTGAACGCTAATGATTAAATCTCCCATCCCGGTTTTAGGCGCTTTCTCGAAAAGCTGATATTGGCATAGCTTGGAATTGAGTAAAGCAGTGAGATATTTTATCTTTTCACCAGTAGCAATACAAGTGCTGTCCAAACAATAAATTTCTTTATTGGAATAAGTAAACCGTAATAATGAACCGATTCTTTTCCAAATTACTTTTTCTTTTGAAAATTCCTCCTCGTATGTTGCTGCACATCTTTGCAAAGCATACCATTCATAGCGAATCCCGGTTTCATCTTGATTCCTTTCTGATAATTCTTTTTTGTGAGATTTTAGGTATTCATAAACAACTTTGTATTTATTAGAAAATTCCTTCTCGGCTTTAGTTGATGCACCGACAATACTTTGGTCTTCATTAAGAGGAAAATGCCAAGGGATGAACACGATATAGCTTTTCTCCCAAACCGAAATATACTTCTGAATCTCTCTTCCTCTTAAAACAGGTTTAATGATTTCTGCACTTTTGGGATCTGCTTTAATAATTTCGTTTCGCTTTTGTTCATCAATGATAAAAGCTTTGTTGTAGCCGGTTTTGATTCCAAAGTTTATTTTAATCTTCCAATCGCTTAATGCTTTTCCTTTTTTAAGGAATTTTTCATTAATGGTTTGCTTTAGCGGATTCAGGATTGCCCAATTATCAACTGAAACATATGGCATTGGTTGAAAGGAAGATAATTTCATTTGGTTTATCTGAGCAGTGCTGGTAAAAATGGAACCGTGCAATTGTTTTTTATAACCGGCATTTTGAGCAATTAAAATGTTAGTATCGACAATTGCATTTTCGAATACACCAGGACCAAGCAGAATTATTTTTAATGGATTTTTGGTAAGGATCAGACTTCGTAACGATTTTCCATAACTGGCTTTCATCCACTGACTTGATGAAATAATTGTTTGAATACCTTTCTCTTTCAATAAATTGAAGCCAAGTTCATAAAACAATGAATAAATATCTCCGGTTCTCTCAAAAGTTTTGTAGCGGGAGTCTTCTAATAGGTTAGCAATTTTACCACTATCTTTTTGCAATTGAACATATGGCGGATTACCAATTACGATGTCGAAGCCACCTTTATCAAAGACATCCTTGAAATAGAAATGCCACAAGAAATATGGACGTTCTGTTGTTTCTTCCAGCGCTTTTAAGCTGGCGTATTTCTTTCTAATCTCTTTTAGTTCAGAACGAATTTGATTTATCTGTTTAAGCGGCTTGTTCTTGTTAAGATACTGTTTTTTGGAAGAGAGTTTGTTCAGATTTTTAATTCTTCCATTAAGCTCATGTTTCAACTCCGCAAGTTCAATTGCTTTTCTGTTTTTATATAATTCCAAATTCATCTCGATATGATCGAGAACTTTAGTTTCTATCTTTCGATGAATTTTTTGTTTTTCAGATTTATTGGTCTCTTTGAAGTATGTTTCCGTTAGTTCTTTAATTTCCAGCTTCTGCTGATTAGTAAAATTAACTTGATACTGTGGATCGACAACATCACCGGAGAACATATTAATCTGATTATTAACAAGAGTAACTCTAAACTTTTCTTCATCGAATGATGTGTTTAAGTTGATCCCCTCAAAGCTTTCCAGCAAGCTGTTGCCTTGCATAATTTTATAGTCGAGATTAGGCAGCGGAGTTGGTTCCTCTTCATCAACAATAAGAGCAAGCCAAAAGCGTAAACGGGCAATATCAACAGCACCGCTGTCTATATCAACACCGTAAATGGAATTCTGAATTATGTTGCGCTTTACCGCCCCGGGATTGAATGAACGGTTAGTCTTTATGTATGGATAGAGTAAAATCTTTGCTTGAAATATTTCTTTTAACGATCCCATAGGGAAAGCGCCAGAACCAATTGCGGGATCGCAAATTTTTACTTTGTCGAGCAGTGAATCAATTTCTTTTGCGTTATCACGAATGAATTGAGAGACTTCTTGGGTGTGGATGAAGTTTTGTATGGCTTTAGGTTCTTCGCTAGCCCTCGGCTCCGCTCGGTCTGACATATTTGTTATTAAGTATTGAATTAAGCTTTCATGGCACATGTAATGAACAATTTCTTTGGGCGTGTAGAAAGCACCTTTGTCTTTGTTGTCTTCGAGCAGGTTTTCGAAGATGTGACCGAGCATCTCCGGATCGATACCAACTTCGTGCTCATCCGGACTACTTTCATCAATAGTGAAATTGTATTGAGAAAAGAAATCGAAAAGATTTTCAAATAGTTCTTTTGGAAAATCAATGTCATTGTATTCGGAATGAGAGTTATCGAACAAACCACCGTTGAGATAAGGAACGCGTGTGTTTGTTAAAGAAAAAATATTATTCTTTCGCTTATGGTTGTTGAGTGTATCAAAAAATAGTTCTGTTAAGCATTCACTGTGAAAGTGTTTTTTGTCTTTAAAGTTGACGAAAAGATTCTGCATAAACTTTGGATCGCCATCTTTCCATTCTTCAATATCTGCAGGGCAGCCAAGCCAACCTTTCTTTTGTAAGAAGTGAAGGAACACAATTCTTCCAAGAAGCAGTTTAATAAAATCTCGAATCGGTTTTTCTGCTTTGGCGTTTTCTTTTTTGTCTTTATGGTGTGGAATATTAAATACTGATTTACGATATGATGAGTTAGCAAGATAATCGCAAAACAATTCATAATGTTCTTTTTTGTATTTCGTGAAAAATTCTTTAGTCAGTTTTTCTATAGAGAATGCTTGAATAATTGAATCGAGCGTGACTTCTTCGTTCTTTTCAAGTTCAATTAAGCGTTTTGCGGCTGTGGTGCAAGATTCGTTGGGACCTAAAACATAAGTATAGCGTTTAGGAGGTGTTTGATATTTGACAAGCTCGCCTTCCTCTGTAAGGTTAGACTTCTTTGCGATAAAGGTGAAACGATAATCATTTTGATTGGAAGTAAAATAGAAAACAAAAGCACCGTGAATTATACCTTGATCAATATAAGAAGCAGCAATTTTTCTTAATTCCACCCGGTTACGCGCAATTTTTTTTCTTGAAGATACTTCCACCTCAAAAATTCCGATATTACCATCAGAGATTGCAAGATTACCAATCTGCTGCACTGATTTCGCCGAATCGGTTTTTTCAGCAAGTATAGTCGGATGTAAAAGGTATTCAACTTTTGGGAAAACAGAAGTAAGCAATTCCTTCCATGTTGAATAATCGTATTTCTTCTGGAGCTTGAATTTGAGTTCGGATTCAGTCATTTCTTTTTTGAGGAATATTTTAGAATTGGTTCTTTTACTTGAAAACCAATTTGCCGTTTTGGTTTATCGGGGGGTAACAAGAGTTGATTAATAGCATCAATAATATCATGAATTTGTTCGTCGTGTCCTTCTATTTTCGACTCAAGTTCTTTAAGCTTTTGCGCAAGATCTTTATGAGTTGAGAGATACTCTCTTATTTTAACAAATGTTCTCATGATTTGTATATTAACAAGGACCGCTGTTTTGCTGTTAAGTATACTTGAAAGCATTGCAACTCCTTGTTCAGTAAAAGCATAAGGTAAAGCTCTGCGTGAGCCGCCCCAACTTGAAATCACAATTTGTGATTTCAAGATATCGAATTCCTTTTTGTTTAGTTGGAACATAAAATCTTCAGGAAACCTATCTAAGTTTCTTTTAACAGCTTGAATTAAAGCTCGTGTTTCAACTTCATAAAGTTCGGCAAGATGCGGGCTAAGCATTACCCTCTGTCCTCTTAAAATAATAATTCTTTGACCAATTATTTCAGGCAGAAAACGTTTTTCTTTACTCATATTGAAAAACCTTTTAAAAATTTAGGTGGTCACAATTTGTGACCAGTTCTACATTTATACAGAAAATGATTCGGAAATAATTATTTCGGGATTTAATTCTGAGAAAGATAACTCAAACTGTTCCGATGGCAATAAATCATTTTCCGAAATAGATTTCAACGGATAAGAATGAAGTATTTGCATTAGTTTTTCTAAAAGAATAACCGGTTTAACATGCTTAACTTTTACTGCATTATGGAGTTTGTTAATATCGCGCTGAAGATTCTGAAAGCGTCCATAACGAATGGCTTTCTTTGCTAGAAGAATTAATTCAACTTCTTCTTGGCTGGCTAGCTTAATATTTAAAAAAGCATCGAGATAAGCGATTGCTTTTTTTTCATTAGGACCTTGTGTTATATCTACTTTTTTATCTTTAGCAGATTCTTTTTGGATCTGATCACTAAATGATTTTATAGCTGCATTAACTTGAGTATGGTGAAGTTCATGCAGCGGAATTTGTTTTTCTTCCGCACGCGCTTCAAATTGTTTTGCTGACTCCACAAAAGTTAGCTCATCGAGAGAGCCATCCGGTTTGCAATAATAAAAAGCATCACGTTTTTGATTACGGATAAAACAGATAGTAGAGCCATTGAGAATTTTATGCTTTCTGCCGGCGCGGGCACGCAACGGCATGTTTTTAATCTTCTTGAATAGTTCGGGATTCTCTTCTTTAATTTTGCGCAGCTTCATTAAATAAATGAGACGTTCATCTTTTTCCTCTTCGATGTTTTTATCGAATAAGCCGAATGAATCTGTCTCTTCTTCTGAAGTGTAAATCTGACTATCCTCTCCAAGTGCGGAATGGAATGCTTGAAGCTTCATGAATGCTTTTTTCTTAAGTTCTATATCATCATCAACTTTGGCTGTAGGGAAGAAATTATAGATGTAAATTCTTGATGCTTGCGTTCCGATACGATTTACTCTACCAATTCTTTGCATCAATCTAGTAGAGTTCCATGGAGTGTCATAGTTTATAATAATATTTGATCTGTGAAGATTAATCCCCTCAGCAAGAACCTCCGTTGAGATTAATATTTCATAATCGTTTTTCTGTTCATCTAGTTTTACATTAGCATCGAAATTAGTCCGGATTGTATGCATCTTTTCTTTTCGATTACCGCTATCAACGCAAAGAATTTTAGAGAAGCCGGCAGTTTCGAGTTTTTCTTTTAGATAAACTGTCGTTTCCATAGATTCGGAAAATACAACAAGCTTATGCTGAAGATTTTTCCGGGGGTCAAAGAACTCTGAATTTAGATTATAAACAAATTAATCGAACTTTGGATCTTGATTAACAGCATTCCATTCAGAATAAAGATCTTCTAGTATTTTGAGATCGTGAATCAATCCTTCGTGCAGTCCTTCTTCAAAATCATCCGGTGCACAAATCTCGATTGTTGGATCGGTAGGTGATTCTTGAATGACCAGGTCGAGAAGAGCTTCCTCGTTATCCGCTAAAATATATTCAGTTACCGGCAGGTTCGGCGCGATGAAAATCTTTCCCTTCTCAAACATAGAAACCATTGCCTTGGTTGCATCATAGAATCTTTTTATCGATTGCTTAAAAGCAAAGAAGCTGCTATCGATGCGTTTAACAAGGAGAGTCTTCATAATCATTGCTAACTGAGAAGAGATGAGATCGGCAGCTTGGTAACGTTTTTTCTTTTCTGGTTTGAGATAGCCGATTGCTTTATAACGGTTGTAAGTTAATCCTTTATCCGGATCGCTTATATCGAAAATTGTTTTATCATAAAGTTTTTCGAGCTGTTCATCCAACTGGTAAAGAATCTTTTTGGGAGTTTCAACTTCGGGAAATAAAAGATTCTGACTTTGAATATCGTCCCAATACAACGGATGTTCTTTCAGGTCGGTTCTTGTTCTTCTAACAATTATTTGTTCTAAAACTTTTACACGGATTTCTTCATAAATATTTTTTACTTCTGCAAGTGAAGATTTAATATCTGGGTCTTTCTTTGCTTTTCTATATCGATCGATTAAGCGACGGAAAAAGTTTTGGAGATTTGAGATTTCCAGAGTTGAATCTTTAGAATCTTGAAAAAGGTAAATCTGATTTGCAATGTCTTCCGGTCTATTGTTAAGCGGTGTAGCAGAGACTAGAATAACCCTTTTCTTTTCGTATTCACCATTGGGCAGAACTTTTCTGGTAGGAGTTTTACAAATCTTTTGTAAAAGGTTATACATTTCAGCGGTATCGGTTCTGAACTTATGAGCTTCGTCCACAATAACAAGGTCATACTTTTCCGGATTTTGTAATTTGTGCAAACTA
>JAKBMG010000022.1 GCA_021831685.1 Bacteroidota bacterium
CCGATAAAACATATCCCGAGGAGGTTAATTTCTCAATAGTCATTTTTAATATATCAAGCTTCACTTCCGGATGGGGAAGATCTTCCGGGTGAATTAAAGCCATGTGTTTCTTAACCCACGGAACATGAGCGTAATTAAATACGGCTATTCTATCCGGTGAAATATCAATCATTTTATCAACCGTTTCGGAAAAAGAATCAATAGTTTGAAACGGAAGCCCATACATTAAATCTAAATTAATGCTGTTAAACCCGAGCTCTCTTACCCATTTTACTGTTTGCCGGGTTATATCTTCCGGCTGAATACGGTTAACGGCTTTTTGTACTTTATCATTAAAATCCTGAACGCCCATGCTGATGCGGTTAAAACCGTTTCTTCTTAAGGCTTCAAGATGCTCCCGCGTTAGATCACGCGGATCAATCTCACAACCATTTTCGGAATCATTCTTAAAATCAAAAGAAGATTTGATGTAAGAGGCTACTTCATCAATTTCTTCCGGGCGTAAATGGGTCGGAGTTCCGCCGCCCCAATGTAGCTGCGTAACTTTTCGATCGCGCAGAATATAAGTTGTGATCATGTCAATTTCTTTTTTCAAATACCGGATATATTCTTTAACACGGTCACGGTTGCGCGTGATAATCATATTGCATCCGCAGAAATAACAAAGAGTATCGCAGAACGGTAAATGAAAATATAGCGAAAGGTCGGGCAGCCCGGCACCGTAATTAGTTTTAATTACCTCATCGAGATAGTTCTCGAAAGTAAAACCTTCGTTAAAATGAGGAGCCGTTGGATAGCTTGTATAGCGCGGTCCCGGCTTATCGTACTTTTTTATTTTTGCTAAATCTATTTCAAACATAATTAACTCCTTAATTCTTCACCGCCAAATAATCCTTCACCGCAAAGACGCAGAGGATCAAAAATTGTTTACTTTTCGTTTAAATCCATCTACCAATTTTGGAACATTAAAATTAATTAAAAGTCCAAGTCTTTTATCTGCTAATTTACCTTATGCAAAAGGTTATTTTTACCTAGTGAGAAACCTCCGAGGTTTTCCTAAACCTCGGAGGTTTGCACTTAACTTACTTACTCACCTTACGCATTATGATATTATCAATTGCCCCGACATTAATGTCGGGGAATAAAATTATACAGGTCCGTTGGCTTTAGCCACATTATGAGCTAAAATGAGGCTAAAGCCATGAGTTTTAGTGTCTATTTAACCCCCGCCATAAATGGCGGGGCAATAGGAAAAAACATGAGTTACATGAGTTACTTAGACTATTTAACTCTTCTCGACCCAAAACCTTTGCGCCATATCTTTGCGTTTCATTCAAAATTCAAAATTCATAATTCAAAATTGTGGCTGTCTTTGCGGTGAACTGCCTTGCTTTCTTCCTTAACAATTTGAACAAGCGCCTTCGCCTTTTCCGGATCAACATCGGGAAGAATCCCGTGTCCCAGATTAAAAATATGCCCACTTCCTTCGCCGTAAGAATCAAGAACTTTTTTTGCTTCTTCTCTAATTTTATTTTCGCCAGCATAGAGGACAGTAGGGTCTAAATTCCCTTGAAGCGCGACCTTACCGCCGATCTTTTTTCTCACCTCACCTAGATTCATAGTCCAGTCCAACCCAACTACATCGGCGCCAGTGTTAGAAAGCTTATCAAGGCTATGATGAACACCCTTAGAAAAGACAATTACCGGCTCACGGTTTCTTTTTATTTCCGAAATAACCTTAGAAATATATCTTAAAGAAAACTCCTCGAAATCAGAAGGCGAAAGAATACCTCCCCAGGTATCAAAAATCTGAACAGCATTAGCGCCTGCATCAATTTTTGCCGAGAGATACTTAGCCACAGCTACTGCCAATTTATCTAAAACTCTATGGGCAAGTTGTGGATTATTATAGACCATTTTTTTTACATAAGAAAAATTCTTAGAACCCTTTCCTTCAACCATGTACGTTAAAAGCGTCCACGGTGAACCTGCAAAACCAATTAATGGCACTCTTCCGTTAAGCTCTTTTTTTGCAAGTGAAACAGCATCGAGAACATATTTTAAGTCCTTTGCCGGATCAATATCTTTAAGATTTCTTGCGTCTTCTTCATTTCTGATAGGATGCGGAAAAACGGGACCTTTGCTTTCGATCATCTGAAACTCCATTCCCATTGCTTGAGGGACGACCAAAATATCAGAAAAAATAATAGCCGCATCAACGCCGATAACATCTACCGGCTGAATTGTAACTTCCGCCGCAAGCTCCGGCGTTTGGCACATCGTAATAAAATCAGCTTTTTCCCTGACCTTTTTATATTCGGATAAATATCTACCCGCCTGCCGCATAATCCAAATAGGAGTTCTTTCGACCGGCTCTTTTCTACAAGCTCTCAAAAACAAATCATTTTTTAACTCGCTCAAATCTATCTCCTTAATTGCATAACTGATTTTTATTTATAGTAATCTACAATTGCCTTAGCCAAACCGTCAATTGTGTATTCATCCGGCATAATTCTTACGAGGATGCCCTTATTTTCAATTGCCGTTTTAGTTGATGGTCCTATAGCAGCCACATCGCACTTTTCAAAGTAACTTGCCGGTTCGGAAATTTTCAATATCTTCAAGAAATTTTCAAATGTTGACGGGCTTGTAAAGATGAAAATATCCGGATTGCCTTGCTTTAATTTTTCCAAATTTTCTTTAATAACTTCAGGAGGAGGGACAGAAACATTATAAACAGGAGCGCTTTTTATAATTGCTCCAAGCTTTTCAAGCTCTTCCGGAAGCTCTTCGCGACCAATAGCAGAGCGAGGGATAAATATTACTTTGCTTTCGAGATCATAATTTGAAAGTTCATTGATTACACCGTTAGCGCTATATTTTTGCGGGATAATATGAACAGGAATATTATTTCTTTCACAAATTGCCGCGGTTTTATTTCCAACTGCTACAATTTTAATTCTACTAAAATCAAGTTTTACATTCAAGTCAATGCATCTTGAGGTAAACATCTTTACCGCATACGCAGAAGTGAAAATTATAAAATCAATTTTTGCTTTACCCGTAATTATCGAGTCAAATTGATTCCAGCTATCCGGCGGAACAATATCAAGCGTGGGGAAAATAATTACTTTCGCGCCAAGTTGTTTAAATGTCTCGGATGATTCCTTCGACTGTTCAATTGCACGCGTGATGACGATAGTCTTATTCCTTAAAGGCAATGAATTTACGCTTTCAAAGTTGTAAAATAATCCATGCATAATAAAATCAAAGACTTTTTCTCTTTCAGTAATCAATATTTCTTCCGGAGAATTATTTTCAATGCCCCGGTGAACAGTTCCGTATACGCTCCCAAGTATTAGATCAACTGCAAAATCAGTTTCAATATTTCGGAAAAGATTTTCCAACTTACCCGATTCAATAATCCCTGCTAAAAGACTTTTCAATTCTTTTTCAAGCGTTACCAATTCAGAACAGAGCTCGTTTTCTGTATTAAGAGATTCTTTCCGGTACATTAAGAAAAAATCCCGGTACTTCATCATAAACATATACAGATGAATTACAAACGAATGAAGCGAATCAACCCTGCTGGTTTCATCTATTATTTTTTCTTTTAATGAAGTTGTAAGTTTTTCCATCCTCAGTTGCATGATAGAAAAATATAACTCCTCCTTTGAAGAAAAATAAGTATAAACAGTCCCTTTCGCGATGCCGGACATACTAGCAACGTCTTCCATCATCACTTCGTGATAACTTTTACGAGAAAATAAATTACAAGCAGAATCAATAATATTTTTCCGCTTGATACTTTTCTTACTATCTCGTTTCTTTTCTGCGATCATTATTGCTTTTCATTAATGCTTGCTTGACGGGTTGTCAAGTAAATCTCATCTAATATTTTTTTTGCGCCGGCTTTTAGTAAATCTTTAGCAAGAGTTTTGCCGAGCTTTTCCGGGTCACTCTTTCGTCCGCGAATTTTCTTTCTATATGTAATCGTACCGTCAAGCGAACCTACCAACGCATCCAGATAAATTCCGTTAGACTTTACTTGAGCAAAAGCGCCGATCGGCACCTGGCAGCCGCCTTCCAGAGTTCTTAATAGAGAACGCTCCGCGAGCACGGCTAAATAAGTCGCTTCATCGTGAATCGATTTCAAAACATCATTTACAAAATTATTTTCTTCGCGGATTTCTATTCCAAGCGCTCCCTGCCCAACTGCAGGTAACATTTCGTCGGTGGTGATAATTGAGGAAATGTGCTTGCTAAGCTTTAGTCTTTCTATACCGGCGCGGGCAAGGATAATACCATCCCAGTCCGATTTCAAAAACTTTTCGATTCTTGTAGGAACATTTCCGCGAAGCTCCGTCATTATAATATCCGGGCGGAGATGCATTAACTGAGATTTCCTTCTAAGCGAGCCGGTTGCTACTACAGCCTTCTCTTTTAATGTTTGCAGAGTGATGCCTTTTTTCTTTGCAATCAGAACATCCTCAACCGGGTGACGTTTTGAAACTGCTGCAAGTTTTAGTCCTTCCGGAAGCTGTGTTTGTAAATCTTTCAGACTGTGAACAGCGAGATCAATTTGACCGCTTAAAAGAGCAGCTTCAAGCTCCTTTGTAAATAAACTTTTGTCGCCGATTTTTGAAAGCGCTACGTTAAGAATCTTGTCCCCGGTAGTCTTAATAATTTTAATTTCAATAGAGATGTTTTTGTTATATTTCTGTAACTCTCTTTTAACAAAATTAGCTTGCCAGAGTGCTAATTCGCTTCCGCGGGAACCTATGATAATCTTATTTTTCACGTTCGTCTTCCTTTTCATCATCCTTAATCATTCCAAATAATTCCCGGACTATGCTGACTTTCTGAGCAGCCTCGTCAGAGTTTGCACCGCTTTCGGTATATTTCTTTAATTCTACTGTTGGATGATGAAGAATTTTATTTATGATTCTTTTTGTGATTATTTCTAATTTCTCCTGGTCTTCGGAAGAAAATCTGTTTTTATTTTTCTCGACTTCTTCAAGCCGGATGGCTTCAAAATAATCGCGAAGATTTTTTATTGTTGGTGCAACTTCAAGAGAGTTAAACCAGCTTAAAAAGGAATTCAGTTCTTCTTCAATTATTTTTTCAACCTTCGGGATTTCCTCTTTTCGCTTGGTTAAATTTTGCTGAACAATAATGTTGAGCGAATCAATATCATTGTAAAAGACATAATCAATACTTTTTGCTTCCGGGTCAATGTCCCGCGGAATTGCGATATCCATCAACACAAGTGAATTGTAATTCCTTTTTTTCATTGCGGCATGAACATCGGCTTTGGTTAAGATTAAGCTGTCGGAACTAGTGGCGCTTAGTACAATATCAAACTCATGCAACGAATCTTTGAAATTTCCGAAAGGTAAAATCTTAGCGGAGAGATTTTCGGCAAGTTTTTCGGCACGCTCATACGTCCGGTTTGTAATTGTCAGATTGCCGATACCTCTTTCTCTTAGGTGTTTAGCTGCAATTTCGCCTGTCTCACCGGCGCCAATAACCAGAGCAGATTTCTTACTTAGGTTAGAGAATATTTTTTCAATCAATTGAACAGCAGCGTAGCTGACCGTAACGGCACCTTCACTGATACCCGTCTCGGAAATTGCGCGTCTTCCTGCTTTAACTGCTGAATCAAAAATTCTCTTCATTAAAAAGCCCGTGAAGTTTAAATCTTCAGCTGTTTGAAATGAATCCTTGACTTGTTTGAAGATTTGATTATCGCCGATTAGAAGTGAATCGATTCCGGTTGCAACGCTAAATAAATGTTTTATTGCATTGGCGGAAGAGAAATATTGAAAATGTTCCGGTTTTAAGCCTGTGACTGATTTGAAGTTGAGTAAAGCATTTTGAATTTCTTGATGACTTAAATTTTGATTGGCGGGAATTCCATATATTTCTGTCCTGTTGCATGTCGTAACAATTAGCCCCTCGCTGAAGAAAGAATTCTTAATACTATGCGTAAGATTTTTAATCTCTTCGTTGTTTAGGTAAACTGCTTCTCTTACTTCAACCGGCGCAGTATTATGATTTATGGAAATCGCTATTATGTTCATAATATTTTAATAAAAAGAATGAAAACTTTGAGCTAAAAAATTTGACATAATTGTAGATAGAATTGCGATTACAAAACCGAGTATTGAGAAAACTACTACTTTTTTACCCTGCCATTTTCCCACAACTTTACTTAATATACCAAAACCATACAAAAGCCAAACTAAGAAAGTACCGATTAATTTAGGATCCACGTATGAAAATTTTGGAAATGCTTTCGGCAGCCAGATTATCCCGATAAAAATGGCTATAGACAAAAGGAAAAATCCTATTATTGCCGAAATGAAACTTAATCTTTCCAAAACATCCAGGCTTGGAAGCCGGTCGAAGATTAAACCGAATTTGTTAAGTTTAATTTGTTTGTAGAGTATTAAGTATAGAAATCCGTAAACGCAAGAAATTGCAAAAGCCGAATAACCGGTGAGCGCGCTAAATACATGAACACCGAGCAGGTGATTTCTTAAGACTTCTTTTACCTGAAAAACGTCGGGTATAAAAGAAGTCGAAATTAGCTGAAAGAAAATGGAGATGATTATAATAAAAGGACCGGTTCCACGAATATCTGTAACAAGCTCCAAAATATAATAAGAGAATCCAACTGCGAAAGCCAGTACAGTAAAGATTTCAAAAACATTTGTGATTGGCGGATGATCAAAATAAATGGTTCTAAAAAGCAGATAGCAAAAATGGATTAATAAAGTTAGGAATAAGAATAACCGCTTGGAATTTGCAAACCTTTTCCCGGTTTTCATAAAATCGTAAAAGTAGAACCCAAAGGTAATAAGATAAAATACCGGAAGAAGTAGATTTAACGAATCTATAATTGCTTTCATAAGAAACCTTTAATAACTATAGGTTATAAAAGTAAATATATTTTCTTTCGTAAACAACATAAAAATGACTAGCCGGTCGGTCAAAAAGGAGGAGCGATTTTCAATTTCCTTAATAAGCAGACAAATTCAAAGGTTTGTATCATAATTCAATCTGCTAATTCACCTTACTCCATTACTCCACCACTCCATAACTCCATTTCTCCAAAGGTCGCGTAACATGATCTGCTAATAAATTATCTTTTTTACAAGTTTTGGTCTTTTTACTGGAGTAGAGGTCAGAGTTAAGCTGCTGTATACCTTTTCCTTTGCATTTTCAATTTTTACTTGCGATGATGAATGAAGTTCAGCCAAAATGTCACCCTTTTTGATGAAATCGCCTATTTTAGCAAAAAAGATTATACCTGCTTTTGGGTCTATTTTATCTTCCTTCGTCATTCTACCGGCACCAAGTTCAAGGGCTGCCATTCCTATTTCAAAGTTGTTTATAGCGCTCAAATAGCCGTCGGCTTTGGAGCGAATCTTTTCGACAATTTTCGATTTGGGATATTTTTCAGGTTTTTCAATGTAACTGACGTCCCCTCCTTGAATTTCAATTATTTCTAAGAATTTTTCGTATGCCTTACCGCTTGCAATTAACTGTTGTGAAATTTTAATTCCTTCTTTAAGTGACGAAGCCTTTTTACCTAAAAAAATCATTGCACCGGACAGAATTGTACTAAGCTCAAGTAAATCACCGGGCGATTCACTCCTCAAGATTTTTATTGATTCGTAAACTTCAAACCAATTGCCGATGTAATTTCCCAGCGGTTGATTCATATCGGTAATAAATCCAATAACTTTTTTATCGAAAGATTTTGCCGTATTGATTAAAGAATTCGCAAGCCTGACTGCATCTTTTTCTTTTTGCATAAAAGCGCCGCTGCCGGTTTTAATGTCCAGAACAAGCCCGTCAATTCCTTCGGCTAATTTTTTGCTCATAATGCTTGCGGTAATAAGCGGAATTGATTCCACCGTTCCGGTTACATCGCGTAAAGAATAAATTAACTTATCCGCCGGTGCAATTTCCTTTGTTTGTCCGATTAAAACGGCCCCGCATTTTTTTAACGCAGCTTTATATTCTGTAAGAGATAAATTTGTTCTAAAGCCGGGGATGGACTCAAGTTTGTCTAAAGTTCCGCCGGTATGACCAAGTCCTCTGCCGGAAATCATCGGGACATAAACACCGGCAGCCGCAACAATAGGGGCAAGGATTAAAGAGGTTTTATCGCCGACTCCTCCGGTTGAATGTTTGTCAATCTTTTTTCCTTTTAGAAAATTTAGATTGATTACTTTGCCGCTATAGAGCATCGCTTCGGTAAGATATGAAGTCTCTTCGACATTCATACCTTTTAAGTATATTGCCATCAGCAGGGAAGAAAACTGATAGTCGGGGATTTTATTTTTTGTGTAGGCTGAAATTAAAAATTTAATCTCGTCTTTAGAGAGGACATCGTCATCACGCTTTTTTCTGATTAACTCTACAGTGTTCATTTTAGGGCGCTTTTTAGTAATTATAGTATTGACTTTTATCCGCCTATAGGCGGATTGTTTTTTATGTCAAGCCTGTCCGCCGGGGCGGAATATTTTTATGATAAATTTCATTGCGTTTCATTCAAAACCTGCCTGCCGGCAAGCTCCTTCGATATGACATCTGGAAGTTGTGCAACAGACTCGGACAGGCAGGCTCGTCGAATGACAAATTCTTGTGTGTCATATCGAAGGAGTCTTCGACTGAGATATCCCATGGTTACTATGAGTCCTGAACTATTCATGGGATTTCTCACCGGCTAAAGCCGGATTCGAAATGACAATTATTTTTGTGTCATTTCGACTGAGAAATCCCCTACTTAGCGCTATCTTTCAAATTAATCTTCAAATATTTCAGACACTCATCACTACAAAAATTTCATCTAAATATTTACTCAAGTTGACCGCCGCTGAAGGTAAGCCGTTAAAACGGCTGCTTTATAGTGTTTGAAATAAGCAGCCCACGACTTCAAGTCGTGGGTAGCTTGATGTAAAACCATATTATTAACCGTTTCAACGGTTTCTAATTCTTAAATAAAAACTAGCGGTCAACTTGAGTAAAATTAAATGTATTTTTAAGCAAAAGAAAGTTCGTCGCTATTATAGGATATGAAAAACTCCAGGATTTTCCTAAACCTCGGAGTTTTCTTTGAGTGGACAAGACTATCGACAAGAAACAAATAACCTGAAATCCTTATCAATCGAGTATATTAGTAGATTAGTGTCTAACAATATTCTACTCATAAGCCCTTTCTCGGATATTTATATTATCAAATTGTCCCTTTAAATTAAATGTATGGATTTCTTTTTTCTTAGATTCTTTAGATTTGAGTCCATTGATATATTTATAAACCTTTTCCATTAAATCATTCGGCATTTTATTGATCTCTTTTTTGATTTTTTCCTTTGTTATCATAAAAAACTCCGTTTATAAAATTTGAAAATACTCCTAAAATAAACTCTCAGATTTGCAGATAATCAAACACATTAGATAAGGCATAACTTTGGAATTACCCGTATTACCTGCGAGTAATTATTTAACAAGATGGGACGGCACTAATGCTGCTCACACAAATATGAGATTACAACCTTTAGATTTGATGATCTTTGTGTAATTTTAAGTAAACGAAATAACATACTCTATAAATATTCTCCCGGTATAATTGTGTGTAATTATTGCCGGAAATAATTACCGTATAATTAGCAATGAATGTAAATATATCATTTATTCTAAATTATTATTTGGTATCATTTTTGGCATAGAGGAATATTCCTCTTTTTTTAAAGGGATCAGCTGGAGTTAAGTCAAAAAAATTTCTTTAATTAAACTGATATGTTTATGCGAAGAGTTTTAATAATATCTCAAATCTCATTAGGAATTGATATGAGAGTAATAAAAAACTTAATACGGCCAACGCTTTATATTCTTATTCTTCTTTTGCCGGTTCCCTGTAGTCTTATATTTCCGCAAACTGTAATTAAAGAGAAGATTGAGATAAACCCCCGTTCGCAGAAAGTTTCAAATAAACTGCAGGTCAATCTTTCGAGCACACTAAGATTTGAAATGACATGGAATCAAACGGATAGCCCTGCATCTTTTCTTGTAATGGTAGATTGTTCTCAACAAAATTATTCTGTTTCTTGGAATTATAGCGGGAAAGAATCAATAACAATAGATAATGCCCCCGGAGGTTATTATACAATTCAGCCAAGAATTAATTTAGGATTAGGCGAGGTGTGCAATGTAAACTGTAAAGTATTTCTTAACGATGAACTTGTATTGGATGAAACACATACTGTAGCCGGAGCTTTATATGAGCCGTTTGCATGGTTTAACATTTACTATTACAAGCCATTGGGAACAAGCTTTAATATTAGCTTAGATAAATATAGCCTTTGTTACGGGACTTATACCGGAATAAAAATTAATTAAATCAGTAAATGCTGGATAAATACTTCATGGAACCCTTCAACTGATCCTATTTCGCTTAAAATAACTAGCGGCACTGAATATGCGTCTTTTGCCGATATGAGAAATTATGACTGGCATTCGGGGACATTTACTAAAACTTTGGGCGATTCAATCGAAATATACTATGCCGACCTTCAAAATATTAGAATTGTATATGACGGACCAAATTTTGAGTCGACTAGCAAACCGGTAACCATGGAAGCAGAAAGCAACAATATAATACAAAATGCAACTTTAACAATAGATCCCAAGGTTAATTATTATATGTGGGCATTCGCTTATGAATCAAAAGTTATTTTGCCTAATGAAGAAAAATGGATTGGTATTTTTGCTTTCACCGATGAGTTTTGTTCAGGACCGTTTTACCCATTTATAACTTTTAAAGCTGAAATAGTCAAAGGTGAAAAATATGGTTATTTGGATGACCCCATCACAGGAAAAACAGGTTCAGTTTTGGATAGCTTATTTTCAAAGCGACGGATTCCGGGGAATTAATTATGTTGCCGATGCAGGCGATCCCAAAACTATGGATACCGTAACAATCAGGTTTAGCGCATCAGATCCGGCAATGCCGACCTATGATTTGAATTTATTCATTAAGCCATATCCCCTTGAAGTTACATTTGATCCAAAAAGTTTGGCTCCCGGCGATACGGCTAATATAATAGTTAAAAGAAGAATGACGGACGGGACGTTAACCGATTTTCCACCGGATCAATTGTTTGAAGTGGGAATGATCGAAGGCTGCCGTGCGGGGGAGTTGTTATCCGGAGATAGCGCAGGAGAATATTTTAAAGACATACCTCCCGGATTTAAGTTTGCAGCGGCAGATACTTTAAGCTCTGACAGTACTGTCAGAGC
>JAKBMG010000097.1 GCA_021831685.1 Bacteroidota bacterium
GTTTAGTCTAAACTTTTTTTGTTTTTAACAGTGGAAAAACTATTTCATCAAAAGCATCTTTCTTATCTGAGAAAATTCTCCCGCCTTGATTTGATAAATGTAAATACCGCTTGACAGCTTTTTCGCGTTAAATGTAATTTCGTGATAACCGGCATTCTGTACTTGATTGATTAAGGTTGTAATTTCTCTGCCTAACAGATCAAAAATGCTAAGTATTACAAAAGTACTTTTTGGTATTTCATATCTGATTGTTGTGGAAGGATTAAAAGGATTGGGATAATTTTGCTGAAGAACAAGTTCCGAAGGAGGATCAATTTGTAATTCTATTATGTCTGAATATTTATAGCTGCCGTCAAAATCAATTTGCTTTAATCTATACTGTAAGCGATCAAGATTAAGATTATGAGCCTGCCTCGCCGTCAGGCGGGCAAGAGCAAGATTATCAGTAAAAGTATAACTCTTTGGCGAGTTACTATTTCCATGTCCTTGCACAAAACCGAGCGTTTCCCAGCTCGCACTGAGCAATAGCGAAGTGCCTTCTTCACTTTTCACTTTTGACGTTTGACTTCTTTCTATTTCAAAACCATAGTTATTTATTTCTGTTGCAGTTGACCATTTTAGGTTTACAATTTTATTTTGAGCCGAGGCAGTGAACGAAACAAGTTCAACTGGCAGTGGTTGATTGCCTGTTGTTATTCCGGTAAAAACCACCGTGGTGAGGTTCCCACCAGTAATGTAACCAGCCGGCATTTCTGCTCCTGCCGTGTTGCTTGTGCTTGCCCCGAATGCAACATCATATACAATGAGCAAGTTCTCTGATGTAGAAGGGAAATAATTCACAAAAGGAAACAAAACGCTCTGCGTTCCTGTACCTTGAAACCATGCTGTGTCTCCAAGTTGCACATCGCTACCATTAACAACATCGTCCTTGTTCAAATCTCGCCACAGTTTTGCTGTTGGTACATCAGTATTAGTTGCACTTCCTGTTCGATCCACCTTAATGTCTCTAATCATGGGAGTATTAACGATTACAAAAGATAGACTCACAATCGGGGTTGATGTACCTGGCGAGAAAGTAGGAGACAAGTCAGTTCCTGTAACCGTTACAATCTGCGCGAACGCTGAAGAAAAAATTGGAAAAATAATCAAGAGGCAGTTAGTAATTAATAATTTACTAATTCTAATCATATTGCTTTGACTGGATTTATTTAAACGAACAGCGCCGAGTATTCCCGACGCTGTTAAAATAATTAAACAATCCTACTTCGTCAAACTCATCTTCAGTGCTTTAACATAGTTGTTCGTAGTTATTCTATATATGTAAACGCCTGATGCCAGTTTGCTTGCAGTAAATTTTACGGAATAGTTACCCACAGGCTGATTTGCATTAACAAGTGCCGCTACTTTCTGTCCGACGATATTATAAATTTCTAAATTAACCGGACCTTGTTCTGCAACGGAGTAATTAATAGTTGTTGATGGATTAAATGGATTTGGATAATTCTGTTCCAACTTAAACTCCATTGGTAACGTTGTTACACTATTCTGATTATTACCCGACTTTGCTAATGCTTTTGTCCACTCGTTAAACGTTCTTGTTACTATTACCGCAAAGTCTCCCCGGCTGACTTCTTGAGTTGGTTTAAAGGAGGCATGCATTGTTGGCACCAAATCGTAAGGACCTTGGGTTAATGAGAAGTATACATTTATTAAATTTAAGTCGAGTGCTAATTGAACATATCCTCTAAGATTTGCTGGGATGTCATTGTTATCAGATAAAATTATTTGTTGATCATTGTAATAAACTTTTACTTGTGTGCCGGCAAGTGAGTCTGCTTTTAATTGCAATCCTAAACTTTGAATGAATGAATATGCAACATCTATTCTTTTTACGCTTTCTTCAGGAGCGAACATTCCGGCACTTGTTGGAAGCATAACGCCTTTAAGCACTTGAAATCTATCTCTAATTGCTGCGCCCTTAGCAGTAATGGATTCGACTAACAATTGTTTATCAAGACCGACATCTGAAAAATTACTGCTGCCGTTTGTTGGAAGATATTGGCGTATCGCCTGACCCATAGTTAAATAATCTGCAAGCTCAATTCTTTTCAGTAAGTTATCCGGGTAATAATTACCATCGGGATAACCATCGGTAAGACGTTTACTAACAGCAAGTTTTATTGATGCCTCTGCCGGATGTCCTGCAATATCATTCAAGCCGCCGATGCCGCCAACTTTAAGTTGTTCGATATTTCCATTAACGTTTTCCGGCAGAGCAATTCCTACAGGATTTGAAGCCGTACCGCGAAGTCCCCGAACCTCAACTGTCCATTCGCCCGGCATAGGAGATGCAACAACTACACTTCTATCGTAATAAAGTGGGAAAAGAACATTAACACCGGAACTGTACTCTTCCCCTAAAGGAGAAATTAATACTACACCAACTGTGTTGCCAGTTTGTCCTTCAAGACCCCACGCCATAATCTTAGCTGTAAGAGCAGTTATTCCTTCTCCAACGGTAAACTGAAATTTATTTTGTGTTGAAGAAGAAACTACAGGGTTGTATGCAATTGTAAAACTTGTATTGATTACTTCACTTAACGGATTGCTGTTAAATTGTCTTGTATAATTTAGTGTTGAACCATAACTCGCAGATCGGAAAGCATTATCAACTGCTGCAAATGCATTCACATATCCGGCACCTACTTCCCATGATTCCCGGGAAGGAATATTTGTTGCGGTTCGCTGCAAGATTTGCTTTACTTCTAAAGGAGAAAGCGAGGGATTTGCTTCGAGCAACAGGGCAACAATTCCTGCAACATGCGGTGCCGCCATTGATGTTCCGCTCATTGTTGTATAGTATGGAAGATAAGCCGGTTCTATTGATACATCTTGCGGTGCACCTAACGGAGTTAACGTAGCTACCAGCGCGCGTGTTGAAATAATATCGGTACCGGGTGCTGTTACAGTTGGTCTGTCTTCCCATGTCCATACATCTCCATCAATTTCGAATGAACCGGATTGATTCTTAACACCGCGCGAAGAAAAATCTGCTAATCTGCCAAACTTATCGCCAGCTGCAACACAAACAACCCACGGTGCTTTTTTATAATTACCAGTGATTAAGCCTGCGGGTCCTGCGTTACCTGCTGAGAAGACAACAACTATATTACGATCATAACACATTTTCGTAGCAATTGTAATTGGGTCATTCGGATTTACAGGTGTTCCTACATCTGCGGTGTTGCCCCACGAATTTGTGATCACACGAATTCCATATTGGAATTGATGTGTTAGAGCATAATCGAAACCGCCAAGACCGTCAAGAACTAATAATGCAGCGCCTGAACCATATCCAATTAAATTAGCACCGGGTGCAACTCCTTGATACTTCCCTGCCGAATTTATTCCTGTACCTCCAACAATTCCTGCTACGTGCATTCCGTGTCCCGAACCAAGTTCTGTCGTAGGCATATTTTCAATATAAGTGATAGGAAGAAGAGTGCTTAGGGCGTGCAAGTTTGTAGCTCCCAAAGTATTCTGAACCAGGTTGCGTCCATATTCTAAATCTTTATTTGTGCCTTCAATGCCGGAATCGTTAATCACTACTCCAATACCCTTACCGGAAATTGGAAGTCCTCCATTCTTTGCTGTTATAGTTTGGTCTTTTCTAACTTTGTCTACTCCTGTTAACTGACGCGAATTGTAATTATCATACGTTAGCTGTTCGTTAAGATAGAGAGATCTTACTTGCGGGTCATTTGCCAATGCTTGTATGTTAACTGAATTAGCTAAGACTCCGGCTATTGGTAAAGTCCGAAACAAAAATCCTTGTGTAATTCCTGCATTTGCTAAGATAGTAGAATGTATTGCATTTAATGGTCCATCCCCTTTAAACGTTACAACAACTTCAACCGGATCGGTGGTGTTGGCTAAAGCGTTTCGCAGTTTCTGATCTATCACTGCCTGTGCCAACATGTTTCCTGTAATTACAAGAATCAACATTAAAGTCAAAAAATATCGCATAGTCTTTTTAGTTTCCATAAATTCTACTCCTTTATAATTCTTTCTAACTTATAACTATTTAATTGAACGAAAAGCGCCGGGAATAAATTCCCGACGCTTAGAATCTACTTTTTTCTTTTTATAATAAAACAGGACCTATTTAACCAAACTCATCTTCATCGTCTTAACAAAATTGTTTGTTATTATTCTGTATAAATACATGCCTGATGATAAGCGGCTTGCATCGAACTTTGCTGAATAGTTTCCCGCTGGTTGATTTTCGTTTACAAGAGTTGCTACTTTTTGACCGATTATGTTAAACACCTCTAAAGAAACAATACCATTTTCCGGTACCGAATAATTTATCGTTGTTGTCGGATTGAACGGATTTGGATAATTCTGTTCCAACTTAAATTCCATTGGCAGCGTTGTTACTTTATTCTGATTATTAGCACCCGACGACTTTGCTAATGCCTTTGTCCACTCATTAAAAGTTCTTGTTACTATTACTGCAAAGTCTCCTCTGCTTACTACTTGGCTTGGTCTAAAGGTTGCATGCATCGTCGGTGTTAAATCGTATGGCCCTTGTGTTAGTGTGTAATAAACATTTATTAAATTCAAGTCGAGTGCAAGTTGTACATATCCTCTTAGGTTTGATGGAATATCGGCATTATCATCAAGTGTAATTAACTGACTATTGAATGTTACTTTTACTTGTGTGCCGGCAAGAGAATCTGCCTTCAATTGCAATCCTAAACTTTGAATGAATGAATATGCAACGTCTATTCTTTTTACGCTTTCTTCAGGAGAGAACATTCCTGCACTGGTTAGAAGCATAACACCTTTAAGCACTTGGAATCTATCTCTAATTGCTGCGCCTTTGGCAGTAATGGATTCTACCAGCAATTGATTATCAAAACTGACATCGTTGATATTTGTGGTCCCGTTAGTCGGAAGATATTGTCTGATAGCTTGACCCATCATAAAATATTTTGCCATATCAATTCTTTTTAAAAGATCATCGGGCATATACATTCCGGTTTGAAAACCATCTACTAATCTTGATGAGACTGCTAATTTTATGGAAGCTTCTGCAGGATGACCGCTTATATCGTTAAGTCCGGTATTACCCAAAAATGTTAAGAATTTAATTTTACCATTAATAGTTTCATCAAATGAAACACCGCTTGTTGGATTTGCAGTATTACCACGTAAACCTCTTAGCTCAACAATCCATGTACCCGCAATAGGATTTGTAACTGATACAGTTCTCTTGTAATCAATTGCGAATAGGAGAGAGATTCCCGATGAATATTCATAGCCATCGGGTGAAATCAAAATTAAGTTAACCGGATTGCCGGTTTGACCCAAAAGACCATAGAGTTCATCAATGCTTACTTCGATAGCCGAAGTTCCTGAACTTACATCAAATGAATATCTGTTTTGGGTTGGAGATAATGCCGGTTCGGTAGTATACTCAATCGTAAAATCCTGATAGACAGCCGAATTATTTACATTGCTGTTAAACTGTTGGTAAATATTTGCGAGTGAGCTATAAGTTCTGTTATTCATTATATAATCAACTGCTGCATAAGCATTAACGTAGCCGGCGCCATTTTCCCAAGATTCATAATGCGGCATATTGGTAGCGGTTTTTTGAAGAATATCTTTTACTTGTGCCGGTGATAAAGTTTTATCAGCTTCGAGCATAAGAGCTACGATTCCAGCGGTGTGCGGTGTTGCCATTGAAGTACCGCTCATTGTTGTATAGTACGGTAGATAAGCCGGCTCAATAAGATCCGCATCTTTGGTAGCACCCAGACTTGAAACCGGGGCTACTACGCGTGTTGAAATTATATCAACACCAGGGGCTGTAATTGTTGGGCGGTTTTCGTAAGTCCATGTCTCGCCATCAATTTCAAAAGTACTTGTTTGACCTTTAACACCACGCGAAGAAAAATCTGCTAATCTACCGAACTTATCACCTGCTGCAACAGTTATAACCCAGGGTGCAGCATAAGGCGAATTAGTATTTTCTCCGGGCCCGCTGTTACCAGCTGCGAATAGAACTACAATTCCACGATCGTATGCAATTTTTGACGCTATATTAATCGGATCGTATGGATCAAATGCACCTGAGGATCCCCATGAATTTGTTATCACTCTAATATTATATAAAAACTGATTGGTAACTGCGTAATCAAATCCGCCAATGCCGTCAAGAACAAATAATGCTGCACCGGATCCGTATCCAATAAGATTAGCACCGGGTGCTACACCTTCATATTTACCGGCAGATTTGGAACCGTTTCCGCCGACACTTCCGGTTACATGTGTTCCATGTCCTGAATTGTTATCTGTGTTAGGAATGTTTTCTAGATACACAATTGGTAATAGACTTGAATAGGCATGCGGATTTGTAGAACCCATAGCATTCTGAATCAAATGATTTCCGAATTTTATATCTTCATGTGTTCCATCCACACCGCTATCATTAATTAAAACTGTAACTCCTTTACCGGATACAGGAAATCCGCCGTTCTTAGCCGTTAGAGTCTGATCTTTCCTGAGTCTGTCTACACCTGTAAGAGCTGTTGCATCATAATTATAGTAATCTAGTTTTTTGTTCAGGTATATTGATTTTATTTGTGTATTCCCTGCTAAAGAATTTATTTGAGCCGGTGTTACTACAGCGCCAACCATCGGTAAGGATTTAAAACTGAAAGCGTTAAGTATTCCCACTTGTTTTAATCCGGTTAACTGTAACGTAGATGGGGCTGTATTGCCATTAAAAGTTATTACCACTTCAAGCTGCGATGCACCGCTAAGAATTGTTGTTTGAATGTTGGAATCAATTTTAGGTTGTGCTGTTATGATAATTGCTGAAGAAAGGAAGAGAATAATAGAAAGAGTAGTTCGTATAACGCTTTTCATTTTATTGCTCCTTTGTATTGATAAAATTCTGAAGGCAATATATTGGTGCAATAATTTCTGCGTTAGCACTTACTTCGTGATTTTAAAGTAAAGATTCATGTTACATCTTTGTAGTCGTTTTCGTGACAGAAATTTGATTTGAATTCGCACATAATTGAAATAAATATGTGCACTAATATTTTATCCGCGTGTTCCAAATCACTAATTTCAATGAGGTTGATCTATAAGTAAAATATTTAATTAATTCTTTAGGTTTTGCAATGCGTATCTGAGATCTAAAAATTCGGTGGACTTATCGAAGAAAAAAGAAACTCCCTTTTCGGCTGCTTTTTCTCTGTACAAAGGCAGATCGTAGTTGGTAAGAATTATAATTATCGGGGCATATGTTGATTTGTCAATTGAGTCAAGTATATCGAACGCGGTTCCATCGGGTAATTGAATATCCAATAAAAGTACCTCGGGAATTTCCGTATAGATCATATTTTTTGTTTGAACTAAATTTTCTGCCTGAAGCACTTTTGTAAATTTAGTATTTGTGCTTATAAGTCTTAAAATTCTATCCCTAATTTCTTTCGAGTCGTCTACAATTAATATCTTCATATCCAACCAATACTTTTAATTTGATAATAATATATTTGGTAATAATTATTTAGAGCGATTCATTTGTTTTAATTGACAAGAAAACCACGACACAGTTGCCGCAATTATTGGGGTATAAATTGATCTTGAGGCGGGCGTTCGTTAGGGAAAATTAATATAATTGTTTCTAAACAATAAAAGTGAATTTGCTTTCCAAACTTATTCAATAAGGTTATGTTCAATTGCATAACGAACTATTTCTGCATTCGAACTAAAATTCATTTTCTCCATCATGCGGGAACGGTAAGATGTTACCGTATTTACGCTGAGAATAAGTTCTTCTGCAATCTGCCCTACCGATTTACCTTTAGCAATCAAGCGGAAAATTTCAAATTCTCGGTTAGATAAAGTTTCATGAGGCAGTTTACCGGGCTCTTTATCAAGATTACTAACCAGATGATCTGCAAGTGCAGCACTTATGTATTTACCGCCGCTCATAATCTTTCTAATTGCTGAAACCAATTCTCTTGCCGCTGCTTCTTTCGATAAATATCCCGAAGCGCCGGCTTTTAAAGCTCTTAATGCGAATCTTTCTTCCGGGTGCATACTCAAAATAAGAATTCGAATTTTGTCATTCAGATTTTTAATTTCGCTTATAATATCAAGACCGCTTCTTCCGGGCATAGTAATATCTAATACAACTAAATCTACTTCGGTTTCTTCCAGCAGTTTAAAAAGTTCCAGGGCATTGCTTGCTTCTCCGGCTAATTGTATTCCGGATTCTTTAAGAAGAACTTTTTTTAATCCTTCACGCACCAATTCATGATCATCAACAATTACTATTTTCATTTCACCCTCTGAATTTTATTTAATATTCTCTGCAGGAGAAAGAGGCATTTCAAGAAAAACTTTTGTCCCTTTTCCTTCCCGTCCTTCTATAAAAACTTTTCCGCCTAAAAATTTTGCTCTTTCTTTCATTCCTGTAATTCCAATAGATGAAATATTAAAAAGTTGTTCGTCCGATATTCCTTTACCGTTATCTTCAACTTCTAAAAGTAATTTGTCTTCCAACAATTGTATTTTGGCATTTATCTGCGATGCATTGGAATGGCGTGCAACATTAGTCAATGTTTCCTGAAAAATACGGAAGACGGCTGTTGATTTTTCTTTCCCCAATTCAATCTTTCCGATATTGCTGTTAAAGATACATCTAACCTTATGCCTTTTTTCAAATTCTTTTGCGTGCCATTCTAAAGCAGCTATTAATCCCAGGTGATCTAGAATATCCGGTCTAAGTTCAGTTGCAATATTTTTTACAGTGACAATAAGACGATCAACCATTTTTTCGATTTGTACCAATTGTTCTGTAATTTCTTCCTTTAACAAATTTGGCTTAATATATAAATCGTCTTGCATCAAAGTCAGATCCATCTTAATAGCTGTTAACACCTGTCCGAGTTCATCATGAAGTTCTCTTGCTATATATGAACGTTCTTCTTCTCTTGCTGCTTCCAGACTTGCCGAAAGCGCCCTTAACTTATCGCTTGAGTTAATTAACGCATTCTCAACTCTTTTAAATTCAGTTACATCCAGGCAAGAGCCGTAAATAGTTTTTGCTCCTCCTTCGGTAGCGTCCAGAACAATTCCTTTTGTATATAAAATACGATTCTCACCATCCGGTCTAATTATTCTTTCGTAATGTTCAAAAGGTTCATTCGATTCGCGTGCACGATTAATATGTGCAAGTATTTTACCGGAATCTTCAGGGTGAACTAATTTTAAAATTGATTCAAACTTCCCGTCAAAATTCTCGGGCTGAAGTCCATATATTTGAAAGAGTTCAGTAGAACAATTTATTTTTTCTGTTTCCAAATCCCATTCCCAGCTTCCAAGATGAGCAATTTCTTCGGCGCGGTTCATCATTAATTTATTTTTCTTAAGTATTTGTTCATTTAGTATTCTTTCGGTAACATCACGAAAGACGCTTAGCAACAGAGCATCACCGGATTCAATTTCAACAAACGTGTATGTACCGTCAAGATAAACAACTTTACCCGATGGAAGTATCAGCTTTTGTTCAAGATTTGTGGGGAAACCTTTACTCTTAAATCTAGTCTGATAGTTTTGAAGCATAATTTCTTTGTTCTTTTCACCACTATAAGTAACAGTCAGCGGTTGTTCTATAAGGTCTTTAGCTTTTATTTCAATCAATTTGCAAAATGCTTCGTTGACTGCAATTATAATTCCATTCTTGTCTGTCAGCCGCATTCCTTCAGCAGAACTTTCCCATACAGAACGGAAGCGGATTTCAGATGAACGCAATGCTTTCTCTGCCTCTTTGAGCTTGGTTATATCAGTCAGTGTCCCTTCATAAAAGAGCATGCCGCGCTCATCAGCAAGGAGATGAGCATTCTCTCTCACAATCAATGGTGTGCCATCCTTACGTTTAAGGTGAAGCTCAATACTGTGCAGCTTGCCGTTGACTTCAAGTTTCTCGATCCAAAATGTTCTTTCGGATGGATTCAGATATAATTCGTTTACAATATCGGCGGCTAAAAGTTCTTCCTTAGAATTGTAACCAAGCATCTGGACTAATGTATCGTTGACATTGACGAGTTTGCCATCAGGTGTGCTGAGGTAGATTCCATCGGGAACGTTTTCAAACAGCCACCGGAATTTCGCTTCGGATTCACGCAGCGCCTCTTCTGCGCGTTTGCGTTCGGTAATATCGCGTGCAATAAGAATTTTTCCTAATTCAACATCTTTATTAACAATTCCAATTTGTGAAAGAGAGAGGACTTTCTTTTCGCCATCAGATATATAATCTACTTCGTTATCGGTAAAGTCTTTGTTTATTTCATAATTATAAAATAGATCACTGATATTAATAACTTCTTTTTTGTTAACAATTTTAGATCCGAATAATTTTTCAGCATATGCATTCGATTGAAGCACTCTGCCTTCTTTGTCAAGAATAAGTACCGCTTCTTTCATGCTTGCGAATAAATCGTGTGCTATATCCTCAACACTCGGTGTAAATAATCTGTACTTGATAACCGCAATCAAGATAAAATATGATTGAACAACCGTTGTGGATTCACCGAGTTGGACAAGGTTGTGATTATTAAATATGTGGGGAATTATTACATTAGAAATTAGCCCTAACATAAGACTAATTAATGAACCGGTTAATATTAAAGACAACGATTTTTTAAAAGTATAATCTGAGGTTGTATTAATTTTAATAACAATGAGATACACCGAGTAAATAGCCGGCAAAATAATTGCAATAGTGATAGCTGGAAAATAAAGAATGCCCTGAATCCTATCATAACCCCAACCTGTTTGAATATAATCGGCTAAAACGAGATTGGTGGTCAGGCTTATCAGCACCGTTGTAAAAACGGCCGTGGAAGAAGCGTAATAGATTAAATCTTTTTTCTTTCCGATATAAGTGTAAGTAAAATTCAAAAACCAAAACGTGGGAGAAAGACTCATAATTGAATCGATCTTAATTAGGGGCATAATATATTCTGCGGGCAGCGGCTGGCGTAAGATGATCTCGACAATAATCCAGAACGTCAAATTTGTAGAATAGATCAAGAACGATTTATTTACGGGCCTCTCTTTTCTGTTGATAAACACATAACTCCATACAGCCCCGTTAAACAAAAGTGCAACTATTGGTATGATGGAATAAGCATTCATTAATTTCTTCAAGAATATTGGAGGAGAGAATTTATTGTAATATA
>JAKBMG010000059.1 GCA_021831685.1 Bacteroidota bacterium
TTGTATTATTTTAAACATAATATCTACCGGCAGGCAGGTCCTCCATTGTCATATCGAAGGATCCGCCGCGGCGGACTCGACTGAGATATCCCATGCTCAACTCGTGCATCTAAGCTATACATGGGATTTCTCCTCCTTTTCAGTCGTCGAAATGACATTTTGGAGTTGTGCAACACTCTCTGCGTTAAATTTTTATAAAAGATAGTTTTTAGAATTGCCCTTAATTAACAAAATAAACATGAAGAACAAAGCACACATACTAACCAAAGCCAAAAAACACGGAACTGCCGCACAGAATAGGCGGTCGGTGTTGAGCGGCGTTATACCGCATATCTAACTAACTTTTTCTAATCTCTTTACTTCTCTTTTAAGTCTGTCTTTTAGTTTATCCTTTTCTACTTCCAAATTATATCTCACTTGTAAATTCAGCCAAAATTTCTCTGACAAACCAAAATATTCGGATAACCTCAATGCTGTATCTGCTGTTATTGCTCTCTTGCCAAGAACAATTTCATTTATTCTTCTTGCGGGAACACTAATATCTTGAGCCAAACGGTATTGACTAATTTCCATTGGAATCAGAAATTCTTCGAGTAATATTTCTCCGGGATGTATGGGTTCAATCTTTTTCATAATATTTATCCTTTATGATAATCTATAATCTCAACTTCATATGCACTATTTTCTTTCCAACTAAAAATTATTCTCCACTGGTCATTAATTCTTATGCTATATTTTCCAGATAAATTACCGGATAACTTCTCAAGTTTATTACCAGGTGGCATTCTTAAATCATCAAGTCTTTCTGCACCATCAATAAGTAATAGCTTTCTATAAGCTAACCTTTGAATTGTTGTTGGCAAATATCTTACAAATTTCCTATTGAATAAATCTTCAGTCGATTTATCTGAAAAACTATTTATCATACGACCTCATAATAACGCTTTACGTTATTACATTCAAGCAATCTTTAACTATTTTTTTGTTGCGATTTGTTTGAGGATTGTTTTTGCCATTTGAAATTTTGTTCCTCCTTATCTCTAGTAGCGGTAGTTATGGTAGGAATTCCCTTTTTCATTCCTTTGGACGATTTAATTACCAAACAACTTTTGTAATACCGTCCTGATATCAAAAATCTCTTCATTTATATAGCGTTTTGTTGAGCTAAAAGAAGAATGCCCAAGCGCATGGGTAACAAGCAAAGGGTCTTTCGTTTTTAGATATAGTTGCGAGGCATACCAAGCGCGGAAGGAATGAATAGTTAAATTTTTTCTAATACCGGAAATAGCTTTCCATTTTTCAAACCGGTAAGAAACTTGTCTGCCGGATAAATAAGTATTGATGTTGCTACCGGGAAACAGAGGTAAGGAGGAATCGACAACTTCAGAACTTGTCAAATAGTCATCTATAATGTCTGATAGAATTGAAGGAATAGTTTGAAAATTTTTAGAGGATCTTTTAACAAATGGTAAATGAAGTAACTTTGAATCTCTGTCATAATCTGAAATCCGTAATGCTAACGCTTCCGTTTTCCTTATGCCGGTATATGCATAAACGGCAAATAAAGTTTTATCTCTTTGTGAAAATGTATCTGCTGATTGTGAAATAGCAGTAAGCAGGAATGTAATTTCTTTTTGAGTTATAGCCGTTGTAAAACGCGAGCACGATTTAATGAGATGTATTTCATCGGCTAAATTTATATTGGTGTATTTTCTTTTGTAACAGTAATTGAAAAAAGAACGGTAAACGCTTTTTATTCTGTTAAGCGTAGTGCCGGAACGGTTAGTACACTTTTTACCGGAACAACATAATTGAGTAATAAAATTATTCAGAACATCTTCACTAATACTGCTCATTTTTATGTTGCCAATCTTTTCTAATAAAAAAATGAGATCTTTTGAATAACAATAGAGTGTATTAGGTGCGCATGAATTTTGAAGATTTTCAAGATAAAACTTTATTGCCATCTTCAAGTCAATATCATTTTTACTTGCGTTATATGTATAAGCGTATTTTCCATCCCATGTTGTATTAGAGTATTCATGTACTATTGCATTTAATATTTTCATAGATTGATCCTTTCGAAAATAATTTGATTGAATAATTTATTAACCCGCTTGCGAAGTATTAAACGTGAAAATAAATAAAAGGACTTTATTGGTCAATTTTTAAGCTATGTGAAATATGTTTAAGCAGCCGACCTTAAGGTATAGTGGTTCGTTTACGAAAATTCTTTTTTAAGCGTTAAAGTAGAAATTATAAGTCGTTGATCCATAAGCAATTACAAAAGCTTCTCAATTGGTAGTGTAGTTAAATTCGAAAATCGATTTTCGAAAAGATGTTAATTTGCTATAAATGATTTTCATTAAAGCGGTTAGTAAAATATAGATGGTTGATTGCGTTTGCAAGTCGTTGTAGTTAAGGACTTTCCTATAATATACATTATAGGAAATAAATCTACTGAACCAGCCTCATTGAGTAAGGTAGTTTTTGCGATATTATCGTATCACCGTCTCCGGATTGAGAACTTCAATTTCCGAATATCGGGCGAAATCTTTTTCATTATAAGTATAGATGCGGCTAATATTATTAGAGAGCATAGTAGCCACAAGTTGCAGATCGAAAATATCTTGTGCGCTAACAGCATATTTTTTAAGCAGCTCAATTATTTTATCTTGTGTTCCTCTATGCACGAATACTATGTCGCATTTCCCTTTAAGGAAATAATCCTCAATCTCCGATATAGCTTTTTCACGAGAAAGCACATTAGTGATTTGTTTGGGGTTTGTTACCGTCGCAAAAAATTCCGAGAACACTTGCGGGGTAAAACAGAGGGGAATTTCTTCGTTCAGGCCCGATTCGACAAGTTTGAGAGCTGCCGCATGTTGCTTTACATTTTCGTTTATTGCATATACAAGAACGTTGGCGTCTATGAGAGCCGTATCAGAGGTAATCATATATTTCTTTACGGCTCAAGGTTCCCTGCACAGCGCCTAATTGGTATGTAGGTAGCTTAATTCTTTTCCCCGGTGTTTTTCCTATTGTCTTTTTTGTGCCTTCTAGTGCTTTTTCTTTCAAAAGGTTAACAAGCTGCTGAATAAATTGTACTTCCTTTTCGGGAAGATCATGCACGTCGATTGTATTTTCCATTTTGTTGTTCCTTTCAGTTGCTGTTCATTTACGGTTTTTGAATCATGTCCGCTTTTAATAAGCAGTTCTGATATTTCAACCGGCAAGTTTTCGCCTATTTTAAATTTCATTTTTTTATGCCGACAAAAGAATGAGCTTTTCACGTGATAGCTCTGCCGCGTATGATATAGCAGCTCTAATATCTTCATAAGTTAACGAAGGATAACTTTTCAATATTTCTGTCTCACTTACACCTTCAGCTAAGTTATCAAGTATAACCGATACCATTATCCTACTCTCTTTTATGCATGCTTTACCATGACATATAAGAGGGTCTACCGTTATTCTTTCTCTCCAGTTCATAATTGTCTCCAAAACAAAATTATTATTTCTTATGTCGAAAAGTATTTATTACAGTCTTATTCTCATCTAATTTACAACTTAGAAGATAATTTAACAAGCAAATTTTCCCTTTAATAACTAATTATTATATCTCCTCCTATGTGGTATAGAAGTCCTTGGAGCAGGTCTAATCGTTTCAAAAACTTTCCAGATACCATCATCTTTTCTTAATACATATTGCTGATGATTAGTTTCTCTATAAGGGAAAGCATAAGAATTTTTTTTAGAATCCCACCAGCGAAGATACCAATACTCTGTTGTAGAAACGAAAATTTCTTTTTTCTCAATATCTTTAACTTTAATGCTAAGAATTCTTTTAGTAGAAGGGTTCATTGGATTTGTCAGAACCCAGCCTCGTTCTTTGTGACGCAATAATACATGCATTATTTCCTTTTTAGCAGGCCCGGAAGCACAAAACCAGCTATTTAGAAGATCATCCTCAATTATTCTGGGAAGTGTATGATATGCCTCGAATTCTGTTTCTACGGCTTCCGTAATAACACGTTCAATATATTCTTTAATATCTTTTTTGGTTAAGCCATTATTTTGGGAAACTTCTTTAGAAGTATCCCGGACTAAAACTGCATATTCGCCGATATTTGGGTAAGACTCTGCATCATCATAAAAAATATTCTTTAATTCTTTTTTGTGAATCATCCGGAAGACAAAATCAATTTTCCGCCCCGGACGTAGGTAAAAGTTTCTCAGTTTATCTTCAATTTCATACTTAAGTTGTGCTTTGTTAGAATTAGTTAACGAATGGAATTTTGAATAAGAGTTTGGATTAAAAAGCACGTTAAAGCAATCGACAAAAAAAAGCCATTGAAGAGAGTTGGGCTTTGTTACAGCAGCTTTGTTTGAAAGTAAGAGTTCTAGTTCAATATTAATATCATTCTTTAAAGAGATAATTTCTTTAAGTGAAAGATATTCCATTTTCAAACTCCAATTCCAAAATCCAATTGGAAATTAACAAATTATGTCTATTGATTCAATATTTTTTCCAGAACATTTTTATAATAGAAAAACAAGAGAATAATACAAAATGTTTAAGTGTTATATAACAGGAATAGAATTGAATACTGATACTGCTTACGTTTTAAACGTAGCACGAATTAAACAAATTATGAGAGAACTAAAAAACAAATCCGACGGTATGCAAAAAATGATAAATGAATTAGGCGTTTGCGATAATGTAGAAATTATTGCTAAGAACGGGAAAAGAATAAAGCAAAGAAGAAGACGGCTTATATGTAAACAATTAGCCGATGCATATTGCGACACTTATTCTGAAAAAAATATCCTCGTTTCATGGAAAGATTGGCTGGCAAGAAAAAATAATAACCACAATGAGAAAAATAAAAGCTAAGCAGTGTTAAGATGCAAAATACGCCAAACATAGTAACTGTTTTAGGAAATACACATAATGCTGTTGATGTTGTATTCCGTAAGGTATTCAAATTTAATACACGTCCGGGAACAATTTTAGTTATGGATTATATGGGAAGAGGGGCGGCAGTATTATCGGAAATGAACAAGATGAGCATGTTAAAGAAAAATGTTCATTGGTTTGATTTGAATGATAGAAGGCACACAGTTCAGCTATTTCAGATTTGTAATTCACCACATGTAAAAAACATTTTAGAGAGATTATTTCACTTTCTTATTAACATCGCAAATAGTCAGATATCTCAAAAAACAATAGACTGGATAGCGAATACCGCAGAAAGGTTTGCTGAGAATGGATACCTGCATTTAACAACATTGCTACGATTACTAACTCAACAGGAAGTGAAACATTTATATATAGATTCCGAAATAAATCAAGATGAAATATTAGCATTACAGAAACTGCTTACGTGGGCTTTACGATTTCCTTCTGTGTACGCAATTTCCGAAGGAGTAAATCAATCAAGGTTAGAAAATTATTTTTCGGAAAAGACAGTAATATGGGTGGAATCATTTTATGAACATTTGGAAAGGAACGAACATCATCTGATAAGCGGTTTGGCGGATATCATAGCAGAAAATGCGATAAAAAATTATTACTGCAATAACCCTAAATCAAAGCTGGATTTTACAATTCTTCACATTTATCCTCCACAGAAACCTTTTTTAGAATTTCCAGAATGGATAAAAGAAAAAACAAAAAATATTAGTCATATAGGAATACTTAATTTTTTGCCGGGCGAACCGTTAAAGAAGAATACTTTGGATTGGATAAATGTTTCGGAGAATGTATGGATTGTTGGGAAAACTGAAAAGTTGAAAAGAGGAGTACATAAAAACTGGTTGACAGAATCCGAAATGGATTTGATAGAAAATTTAGAGCACGGTAAAGTATGGATCAGATCTAATAAAACAGGTAAAGCAATTGTTGCCAGTGTAAAAATGAATGAGAACCAATTAAATATTTCATACCAGCTCCGGGTACAATCTAACCAAAATAGAAAATTTACTTCGGTACAACAGATGAGCACCGAAGTTGACTATTTAACAAAGAAAAGCGATGGAGCCATAGGATTATATAAGAAACTTTGCGACATAGATTTTTTAAGACAGGGATGGCATCGTGTAAGTGAAGGGAAAAAGGATTCGCACGGAATTGACAAAGTTACGATTAAGGAGTACGGACAAAATTTAGAAAAGGAGCTTGCAGAGTTACAGTATGAATTACTGAATAAAAAATATAGATGTAGACCTTTGCGAAGAATTTGTATAGAGAAACCGGAAGGCGGTGTAAGAGAACTAGGCGTTGCATGTATAAGAGATAGGGTTGTACAAACAAGTTGTTTAATATTATTAGAACCATTCTTTGAGCCCTATTTTAGCAATTACAGTTTTGCATACAGACCACGCAGGAATGCGCATCAAGCAATAGCAGTGTTAAGGAGCCGTATAAAAACCGGTTTTGAATGGGCAGTTATTGCGGACATTAAAAAATGTTTTGACTCTATTGACCATAATGTGTTGCTAGATTTTATATCAAGGAAAATCTCCGATGCAGATTTGTTGAATTTATTAAAGCATTGGTTAGACGTGGATATACTGGAATTTAACGAACTGTTACCAACGATAGTTGGCGTTCCGCAAGGCGAATCTTTATCGCCGCTGCTTTCAAACATTTACCTGGATGTATTGGATAAGCATTTTGAGAATTTGGGATATAGTTTTGTCCGTTACGCAGATGATATTATAATACAAACAAAAACCAAACAAGAAGCAGAGAAAGCATTATATATTCTTGAAAATTTTTTGATAGAGCCGTTACATTTAGAAGTAAAGCCATCCAAAACAAATATTGCTTCAATTGAAGACGGTATTGAATTCTTAGGATTTCGAATAAACGAAAAAGATATATGTATAAGAGATAAAAAAATAAAACTTGTTTATGAAGCGCTGGAGAATTATATAAAAAAATTATGTGCAAAGTCTGTAACAATAAACGACATAAGTAAAACTTTGTTAAAAATAAACGCTACAATAAGAGGGTTTAGAAATTATTTTTTATTACCGGAAGAACCGGCTATTAAACACCAGCTTGATTTATTAGATGGTTGGGTTGAGGATGTTGCAAAATCAATTCTTCCCATTTCTATCAAAGATGATCCGATTTGGATTTGCCGGGAAAGGTTTTGCGTTTCTTTAGATGTAAACGAAGTGGAAAGTTTTGAAGAAGTGGTCTCAAGAAATAATAGCACAGGTCAAGAGTATCCGGTAGAAAATGATTATTGCAATGATCCACATGGTTTGATAAAAGATTATTCAAATGAAAAAAAGTCTTTCATAATTGAAGATGCTGAAGTTATCGAAAGCGAAGCAGAAAGCGCAATAAGGGATTCAGTATTTGAAATAGATAAAAGATTATATGTATTAACACACGGAAGTTATCTTGCGAATGAAGGAGAATTTCTTATTGTTAAAAAAAAGAAGAAAGAGGTTGCAAAATACAGATTGGAAGAACTTGGACTAGTTTACTTACAAGGAACCGGAATGAATATATCTGTCAATTTACAATTGAAATTAGCCGAGCTTGATATTCCAGTTGTGTTTGCACCAACTGTTGGAAAACCGTTGGCAGTTGTAAATACCATACTGTCTTCAAAAGCATTTTTGAGAAAGCTTCAAGTGTTACGAAGAGATGATGAAGATATTATAAATACCGGATTAGATATGCTGAATGCCAAGGTTGTTAATCAAGCTGCTATATTAAAATATTTTTATAAATACAGAAAGAGAAGAGAATCTTCATTTATGCAGATTCAAAAAGATATTGGCAGCATGGAAGATCTCGCACAAAAAATAACAGAGATAGATACTAAGAATAAAGACGTTCGTGTATTAGCTATGGGATATGAAGGGCATGCAGCTTCTATCTACTGGCAAAATATTAAGAAGCTTGTACCGATCGATTTTAATTTTGCAGGCAGAATTACCCGGTCGGCAAAAGATATAATAAACCAATGTTTTAATTATGTGTATGGATTATTATATGGTGAAGTGTGGCGTTCTGTTGTAAAAGCCGGGCTTGACCCATACTTCGGTTTTATTCATGGATCGCAACGAGATGGCGGCAGTATGATATTCGATATCATAGAAGAGTTTCGTTCGCCATTTGCAGATCGAGTTGTTATAAGTATGCTGGGTCGTGGATTTTATCCGGAGATTAATAATTTGGGATTGTTAAAGACCCGTAGTAAAAAGCTTTTGATTAAATCATTTTCGAAACGATGGCACTCAAAAATAAAATGGAGATCACTAAATTTGTCCGCCGCTCAAATTTTAGATCACCAGGCAAATAGTTTTTCGAAATTACTTACGAATGAAGGGAAATATTTTCCGTATAGAATGAAGTGGTAGTAAAATTGGTCAATATTCTATAATGTAGTTTCAACAAATATTGACTTTAGAGATTTAGTTCTACACTTTCTAACAAGAAATTGAACTATTTCTTTTACTTTTCCTCACCTAATTTTACCAATTATGAATGCACTCTGTCAATGCACTATAACAATAGTGTTCTTACTTCAATCTCAGCATTTCCCCGGCTTATCCTTAATATTTAGACACTGCTTTTTCAAACGAATTGAGGAATTTGTTAATCCTCTACGAGGATTTGCCAATGTAAAATAAACCTTTTCCTAATCGGGTAGGAAGCGGCGTACAGCCGCTGTCCCCCCACACCACCCGGCATACTTACGTACCAAGGCGGTTTCCAATAACTTTTATACGTTCATTCTTCCGGCTAAAGATTGTAATCCTATTTGAGTAAACCACTTTATATTCATTGCATGCCCAACCGCTACTTTCCTTGACATATTCCACCAACCTTGAGAGTACATTACTACATTCCAGCTTTTCGATTCTTCGCATCCTAATCCTCTAAGGAATTTTACTATGCTGTATTTCCGTCCACACTGCTTTAGACGATAGCACCTTAGCTTCCTGCGTATCCATCCATCCATTTCTATGATGTTTTTCTTCCATGTGTTTGCCAGTCGAAAATAGTTTGTCCATCCTACAATTATAGTGCTCAGTTCCTTGATAACTTGCTCGAACTTAACTCCTCGATTTCTCTGAGTTATTGTTCTTACTTTGTCCTTGAAGCGTTCTATGGCTTTGTCTGCCACCCTTATTCCGCCTCCTGACATTATTGTATATCCTAAGAACTTCACTTCTGAACAATGCCTGACTCCACTCTTTGAACGATTCACCTTTAGTTTCAGCTTCTTCTCTATGAATTCAACTATGCTTTCCATGACCCGCTCTCCTGCCTTTTTGCTTTTGACGTATACGTTACAGTCATCTGCATAGCGGCAAAAGTTGTGTCCTCTTTGTTCCAATTCTATGTCTAATTCATCTAATACTATGTTCGATAGTAGTGGTGAAAGAGGGCCGCCTTGCGGCGTTCCTGATATGCGTTGTTCTTCCAGTCCGCCTTCCATCATTCCGGCTCTTAAGAATGCTCTGATCAAACGCAGTAGTCTTTTATCTCCTACACGCTTGCTTAATCTTTGCATTAGCCGGTCGTGGTTTATCTTGTCAAAGAACTTCTCCAAGTCTATATCCACTACCCACTCCTTGCCTTCTTTGATGTACTTGACTGACTGCTCTATTGCTTGATGTGCGCTTCGTCCCGGTCGGAACCCGTAGCTGCTTTCGCTAAAGTATGGCTCATAATGCTTACTTAGCTCTTGATGGATTGCCTGTTGAACTAACCGGTCTTTTACCGTTGGTATTCCAAGCATCCTTTTTCCTCCTGACTCCTTCGGGATTTCTACTTTCAGCACCGGACTTACCTCGTACTTCTCTGTAAGCAGTGCTGACCGCAGACCGTTGTGGTTCTTGTTATACCATTGTCGCAGTTCCTTTACATCCATTCCATCTACGCCGCTGCTTCCGCCGTTTTGAATTACTCTTTGACATGCTCTGTTTAGGTTTACATAGTCCACTATCCTTTCCATTATGTTTTCCGTCAAGGCTCGCTCCCTCTCCAATAGCGATAGCAGTTCAACTCCAGAGGTAATCTCCTTGCCGGTTCCGCCGGTTTTTGTTTCCGCTGGTTTATCCATCAGTTTATCTATCCTTTCCTTTCCGAATAGTTCTATCTGATGACTGTTTTTTTGTTGCTTTCTGTTTTTACGCATCTTCGAGACTTACCTTTGTTACTGAATTCAGACCTTCATCCCTTTTTTTTTTTTTCGGGACTACTATGTCCTCTGCTGACTTCTATACATTCTTCACCATCAATTCCTTGATAGCTTATCTCTCTTCTTTGCCGGCTCTATAGCCCGTGGCTTAGAGAAAACGTATAGACCTCCCGGGGTAAGTAATAACACTTTCGATTTGATGCGCCGGATTTACACCTCTTACTTCCGAATGACTTTTGGGCTTATTGATTCATGGGTCAATTACCCAGTAAGACATGCCTTATATCCGATTTCTGTTCGTCGCTTCAAATCTTTGCCTTAAGCTTCCTTCAGATTCCACCTTACGATGGACACCCTTGCTTTCGGCTATGAGATTCCGGTCATTACGGCTCTCTCGGGACTTGTCCGCTCAAATACGAACGCACCCGTTAGTTTTACTACATGCCCGGCACACCAACAATATAACCTCTACGAGGTTATCAAAAATAAATTACACACGATCCCATTCGTTGGTTTCTTAGTGTGTCCCAATACGGAAAACAGTAAGAGTTTTCGAAGATTCTGTTTTCGGTGGTTTCTTAAAAAAGATTAAAGAGGATAAAACATCGTAGATGTTTAATTATTGTAGAAGATAAATAAATCTCAAAAAACTGATCCTTGTAGAGGATCAATAAAAGGAGCTTAATATGAAACCAATTGAGATAAAAGAATTGTTGGAAAAGATCAGTAATTTAATTATTATAAAAAACTGAATTATACAAATGTCTAAAAATTTATGAAAATAAGAACTAAACTAATTTTAACCTTCTCTTTCTTTGTTATTTCATTTTTGATATTTGGAATTTTAATAAGTATTATTTTTGATAAAGAGGCGAGAGAGCACGCTCTTATTCACACAGAAATTTATGCCCATACTTTTGCTTTAACGATAGGAAGAGAAACAGAAAAAGATAAAACACCGCCTTTATTTTTTAACAGGAAGGCTCTTGAAGATTACATTCAAGATGTTCATTCAATTCAAAAGATAGAT
>JAKBMG010000143.1 GCA_021831685.1 Bacteroidota bacterium
TACTCAAGAGAAGGAGTGTATAGAATATATCAAAGGACATATGCTAAAATGTTTTCCAAATGATACAACGGCACCGCGTCTAAGTGATCCGGAAGTAAATAATTCACGACTAATTACACCATACTTTGGACACTATGCAATGCCCGTATTAATTGAACATGGAGAAATGGATTTTGTGCTTAATCAGTATCGCAAAGATTGGGGATGGATGCTGGGAGACGATAGGACGACATGGCTTGAAGTATTTGATACCCGCTGGAGCCACTGTCATCAATGGTCCGGTTGTCCTACCTGGCAAATGTCCCGTTATTTACTCGGATTACAGCCTCATTATGATTTGGGCAATCGGCATTTTGTATTTGTATTAAATCCCGGCTCACTCAAGAATGCAAAGGGAGCGATACCTTTGTATGGAGGCGCAGGAGTTATTAAAGTAGAGTGGTCGCGTCAGTCAGATGGATTACACTACCATTTAGAAACCCCGGTTCCAATATATCTGCATATAGATGGAAAACAGTATGGACAAAAATCTAAAGTAGTCCATATAGAAAAAGAATTTGATACAGTATTCAAAAACTTATAATATTTTTATTTAGGACAAAATGAATTCAAACAAAACAAAAATCGGATTATTCTCAATTGGTCTTAATACTTATTGGGATCAATTTCCGGGACTTTTAGATAGACTTGAAGGTTATCGGAAAAACATTTTGAAACGGATAAGCAATGATGATGTTGAAGTAATCGATGCTCAAATGGTAGACACTGTTGAAAAAGCACGTTTGGCTGGTGATATGTTTAATAAGGAAGGTGTTTCACTCATTTTTCTTTATGTATCCACTTATGCTCTTTCATCTACAGTATTGCCGGCAGTGCAAAAGGTAAGAGTACCGGTGATCATTCTAAATCTTCAGCCAGTGTCAGCTATTGATTATGCAGTATTCAACAAACTCGGTGACCGCGGAAAAATGACAGGTGAATGGCTTGCGCATTGTCAGGCATGTTCGGTGCCGGAGATTGCAAGTGTATTCAACCGTTCGGGTATCAAGTACGAATTTGTAACCGGTTATATGGAAGATCAGACAGCCTGGAGTGAGATAGAAGGCTGGATTGAAGCAGCCAGCGTCGCTGAAGTGATGCGCACAAACAACCTCGGTATTCTTGGACATTACTATAACGGTATGCTTGATGTTTATACCGACCTAACCCAGCAATCAGCTATTTTCGGTACTCATATTGAGCTTGTTGAAATGTGTGAAGTAAAAAAATATCGCGATGAAATTACGGATCCGGAAGTAAAAGAAAAGATTAACGAATTTAATAAAGAATTCGAAATCTCACCTGAATGTTCTACTGAAGAAATAGAACGTGCAGCCCGTACATCCATTGCTCTTGACAAGCTTGTAAAGGCACACAAGCTTGGCTCGCTGGCATATTATTATGAAGGAACTTCAGGCAACGAATATGAAAATATCGTAACATCTGTGATAGCCGGAAATACTCTTCTAACCGGTAAACACATCCCGGTAGCAGGCGAATGTGAAGTGAAAAACGCTCAAGCTATGAAGATAATGGATACATTCGGAGCAGGTGGCTCTTTCTCAGAGTTTTATGCCATGGATTTTAATGATGATATTATAATGCTGGGCCATGATGGTCCTGCTCACTTTAAGATTGCAGAAGGTCGCGTTAAGTTAGTGCCGCTGCCCGTATATCACGGTAAACCTGGTAAAGGACTTTCAATTCAGATGACAGTTAAAAATGGACCGGTAACATTACTATCGGTAGTTCAGGGAAAAGACGGACTCTTTTTACTTATTGCAGAAGGTGAATCGGTAGCAGGTCCGGTACTTGAAATAGGCAACACCAACAGCCGTTACCGTTTTTCAATTGGCGCGCGCGAGTTCATTAACTTATGGTCCAAACAGGGTCCGGCACATCATTGTGCAATCGGTTTGGGACATATTGCCGGGAAAATTGAAAAACTTGGAATTCTTTTAGGAATTCCAATAGTAAAAATTTGTTGACTTATCGGAGGCTTTGAATGACTATGTACCGAAAAATTATTTATGTCAATTTTTTGATTATAATCTTTTATACTAACAATTCATTTTCCCAGCAAAGACATATTCCTAATGTTTTTATCGATTATCCTTATATTGATTTGAATTACATTAAAGAGCAGATTCCTATTGTCAATTATGTTCGTGACCAGAAAGAAGCAGATATTCATGTCCTCTTTACCTCACAAAAAACCGCTGCCGGCGGAACATATTTTACGATATATTTTATAGGACAGAATAATCTTACAAATGTAAAAGATACCGTAAAGTATTTAACAAACCAGAACGATACAGAAGATATATCTCGAAAGAAAATGGTAAAGGCCCTTGAATTGGGCTTTTTCGAATATCTTGTCAAATCAGGATTATCCGATAAGATGAATATATCATATTTAGAACCGCAAAAAAAAGTTAATCAAAAAGATGACTGGGATTTTTGGCTGTTTAGAACAAGCTTAAACGGAAATTTTAACGGTCAAGCAAATCAAAAAGCGATATATCTGAACGGATCATTCTTTGCGGATAGGACTACTGAAGATTCTAAATTTAATATTAACATTAGTTCATCTTACAATGAAAACAGGTATACTTATAATAGTGGGACGGAGACAACAGAAATATTAAATCTTTCAAGGGCTCAAAGTTTTAGTACTTATATTGTTAAGTCAATTGATAGTAATTGGTCCTGGGGCATTTGGGGAGGAATTGTTTCCTCAACTTATGCTAATATAAATATCAGCGCTTATGTTGCACCCGGAATTGAGTACAATATTTTCCCTTACTCAGTTTCAAATGAAAAACAGTTTAGAATTGATTATCAGGTAAAGCATATTTATAATAAATATATGCAGGAGACGATCCTTTTCAAAAACGAAGAGGATTTATGGAGCAATTCCTTAAATTTGACTCTTTCTTTTATAAGACCTTGGGGGAATATGAGCATAAATGCCTCTGGTTCGAATTATTTGAATGATTTTAATTTGTTTGATTTAGGTGTTAGCAGTAGTATATCGATGGAATTATTTAATGGCTTATCCATTAATCTAAATGTTGGCTATTCAAAAATCCAGGATCAAATATCTTTACCTCTGGCCAGCGAAACCCTTGAAAATCTTCTGACACAGAATGTGCAGATACAAACAAATTTCAATTACTGGGGTGGTTTTGGTATTTCATATTCATTTGGTTCAATATATAATAACGTCGTTAACCCACGTTTTGGTGGAGGGTAAAACAATTATTTTTTGTTAAAATTATTCATTCAATTTATTAATATACAAGGAGTCCATTCATGATTGCAAATCCAATTCTAGGTGTAATTTTTCATTGGCTCGGAGGCTTAGCTTCCGGCAGTTTTTATGTACCATTCAAAGTTGTAAAGAAATGGTCGTGGGAGGTTTATTGGCTATTAGGCGGTGTTTTTAGCTGGATAATTGCTCCTTGGATACTTGGATTAATACTGGTTCCACATTTAACCCAGGTTTTGGGTCAACAGCCATTTAGTGTTTTGGCATGGACCTTCTTTTGGGGTTTACTTTGGGGAGCGGGAGGACTGACTTATGGCTTAACAATGCGGTACCTTGGTCTTTCCTTAGGAACTGGAATAATTTTGGGGCTTACAGCTCTATTCGGAACTTATGTGCCTCCAATATTTGATGGAACTATAGGCGCAAAACTTAGTGCAATTCCCGGACAGGTCATTCTCATTGGATCGGTATTTGCCTTAATGGGTATTGTGCTTACTGCTGCTGCCGGTTTATCAAAAGAAAAAGAAATGAACGAGGAGCAGAAACGCAACTCAATCAAAGAGTTTAATTTACGAAAGGGGATATTGGTAGCGATATTTTCCGGAGTAATGAGTTCATGCTTTGCTTTCGGACTTGATTCAGCAGTTCCAATATCAGCTACTGCCATGCATTATGGCTCTAATCCGATTTGGACTGGATTACCGAAGATCATAGTGATTACAGCCGGAGGTTTTGTCACTAATTTAGTATGGTGTTCATATCTCTTGATAAAAAATCGAACATTCGGTGAATATTTCAGTCGCACTGAATTACCTGCAGAAAGTGTAACTCAACCTCGAGTTGCGGGTAAAGCAATTGCAGCGCTTGATCCAACTGACCCACCTGCTCGTGTTCCTTTGCTCACGAATTATATCTTTAGCGCCCTTGCCGGAACAGTTTGGTATTTCCAGTTTTTCTTTTATACAATGGGAGAAACGCAAATGGGAAAATACCGGTTTTCAAGCTGGACATTACACATGGCAAGCATAATTATATTTGGCTCTTTATGGGGAATATTTCTTAAAGAGTGGAAAAATACCAGTGGTTTATCAAAATTTTTACTAGGTATGGCAATATTCACCCTCGTTGCTGCCACGATTATAGTAGGTTATGGAAACTTATTAGGGCTGCAAATTGGCGGTCATTAGAATTAATTAAAAACGCATAGGAAAAATTATGGAAAAAATTGCTTTTAAGATGAAATTAAAGCCCGGATGCAAAAAGGAATACAAACGTAGGCATGATGAAATTTGGGCAGAGTTGAAGGGGTTGCTTTCAGAAAGCGGGGTACAAGATTATACGATTTTCCTTGACGAAGAGACAAATACTCTTTTTGCTGTTCAATATCAAGAAGGAGATTCATCCTCACAAGATTTAGGGTCTAACCCAATCGTTCAGAAATGGTGGAAATATATGTCAGATATTATGGAAACAAATTCCGATTTATCACCCGTTTCAATTCCTCTTGAAAAAGTTTTTCATATGGATTAAGAAAGAATAAATGATAAATTTTAAATTCCTGCATTTTCGTTAGGAAATTATTAGTGGAATTTATCAAAACCTTATGACAACTTCTTTAGGTAGTAAATAATTCATTGCGCGATAAAGTTCAAGTTTAAGTTCAAGGAATAGGCAAAAGAAATATCTTGACACAAAAACTTGTCCACCGGCTGGTAGGCAAAGATTTAATGGTTAAAACTATAGTCAACTAAGATGGATCAATTTGAATTACTCCAAAGGGAGGTGATAAAGAATCGTCAATACCCAAAATTATTGTGACAGTATTTCATTAAATCAGTTAATGACTAAAAACCAATGGGAGATGTTGTGCCGATAGGAAAGTTTGAAATTGAAGAATTAGAAAAATCATTTGAAATATAGTTAGGAATATATGGCTAAAACTCAGTTCATGACACTCGCCCGGCACATAATCGAGGGCGAAAAAAGACATCCTGAAGCAACCGGCGAATTATCAAGGTTACTTTCCGATCTATCACTAGCTGCAAAAATAATTTCATTAGAAGTAAACAAGGCGGGGCTTGTTGATATTTTCGGATTTACTGGCAATAACAATGTTCATGGCGAACAAGTTAAAAAGCTTGACATGTTTGCTCATGATACTTTAATAAGAGCGATGGACCACGGAGGACATTTTTGCGCTATGGTTTCCGAGGAGGAAGAAGATATTATTCATATTCCGACTAAGCATAAAATTGGGAAATACGTTCTACTCTTTGATCCACTGGATGGCTCATCAAACATTGATGTTAACATAAGTATAGGAACAATCTTTTCAATCTACAAGCGTATTACACCTGATGGTCAGCCAGGAACTCTTGAAGATTGTTTACAGCAAGGAGTAAACCAAATTGCCGCTGGATACATTGTTTACGGTTCAAGTACAATCTTGGTTTATACAACCGGAGAAGGAGTTCATGGTTTTACACTTGATCCATCATTTGGCGAATTTTTGCTTTCGCATAACGATATAAAAATCCCAAAGAAATCGCACATCTACAGTATCAACGAAGGGAATTATTTATATTGGCATCCGGGGTTAAAGAAATATATAAAGTATCTTCAGGAAGAAGATGAAGCCACGGAGCGTCCATATTCGGCACGTTATGTTGGTTCGATGGTAGCAGACATTCACCGTAATCTTTTATACGGCGGAATATATATGTACCCCGCAGATCACCATCATCCCAATGGAAAGCTAAGACTAATGTATGAATGCAATCCAATGTCATTTATTGTTGAAGCAGCTGGTGGAAGAGCTTCAAACGGAAAGCAAAGAATAATGGAAATTCAGCCGGAAAGCCTACACGAAAATACTCCTCTTTTTATAGGCAGCGAAGAGGATGTAAAAATCGTTGAAGAATTTATGACAAAAGAAAATATTAATGAACGTTCTAAAGAAATGTTTGAGAGCTAATCATTGAAAGATAAATTTCATTTATTACTAATGAAATTGACAGATGGGAAAGCCCAGTCTCTAATTGCCGGATTTTCGGATTATGTAATGTTACGAGAAATTTCTGAAGTCGGAATTGATTTTAGTGAGAGAAAAATAGTGTGACTAAAGGTTTTAACAATAAATTTGTACGTAACCTCACCTTTGAATAATATTTCATTGATAAAATGGATTTTGAATAAAAACATAATCTAAATTAAATAACTAATAGCTACCACTATTTTCTTAACGGGACAGTAGTGAAAAGTTAAGTAAAATTCCTATGTGAAATTTTTAAATATTGATTTTCTTGGCGTAGTTTTTTGTACGCACAAATAAATCGCTCAATTTAGGTAATAGAAAGATCAGCATGAAAAATATAAAACGGAGAAAATTTATTAAATACATTGGCATGGGTACTGCAGGGGTTTTTATACTTGGTGGTGCTAATAGTGCCTGGGCAAATAAACCGCCAAATGATTCGCAGGCGTTAATAACTTTAAAGCCTATTGACAATAGCAAGGCTCTTATTAATCCGGATATGGGATGGATGATGTATTTCTATAGCAACATCATTAGCAACTATGGCTCAAAGTTAGCACCATCTGATACCGTGGACGATTTTCCCGGATTATCTACTGTTTATATGAGGGTGCCATGGTCTTTTATTGAAATTGAAGAAGGGAAATTTAATTGGGAGTTACTGGATACCCCTGCGCAACGCTGGATTGACAAAGGGAACAAAGCTGCGTACCTCATTAGCGCTTCCGAGAGCTGGTTGCGCTATGCAACGCCTGAGTGGGTGAAAAAAGCAGGGGTTAAAGGGTACTACTGGTTTAATAAGCAGTTCGGTATGGGTAATATTAATAATCCTTTATGGGAACCCGACTTTAGCGATCCCCTGTTTTTGCAGAAAGTAGAGAACTTTGTAGCAGCAATGGCAAAGCGGTATGATGGTAATCCGAATGTCGCTTTTGTTGATATCGGCCATTTTGGGCTGTGGGGAGAAGGCCATACAGTGCTTAGCTCAAAAATAGATTACAGCCTGGAAGTGAAGGAGAAGTACGTTGACATATATTGCAGGCACTTTAAACATACCCAATTATATATCAACGATGACTTTGCCGGGCCTGATAAGCGGGGAAAACGCTTTCCGATTACCGATTACGCTTTCTCCAAAGGAGTTTCCTTAACTGATTTTAGCATTTTAGTCGCGCCGCCGCCAAATTCCTGGTATCATGCGGAAATGGCTCAGCTTTTTTGGCCGACAATGCCGGTTGTTTTGGAGGCTCAGCATTATGGTGCATCCGTAAGGACAAAAGCTTGGAGTAAGGCTCTCCTTCTTAAATCTATTGAAGATTACCACGCCAGTTATATGTCTATTCAATGGTGGCCCCGGGAATTTTTGGAAGCAAACCGGGATATTATAGACAAGATCAACCTTCGCATGGGCTATCGTATCCAGCTCCGTTCCATATCATGGCCTGAAGAGGTAAAACTGGGTGAGAATTTTAAAGTGGCTGCTTCCTGGGCAAATGCCGGAGTGGCACCATGCTATCCGGGAGGCTTTCCCTGCGTCACGCTTAAAGATGAAAAAGGAGGGATTGTATCTGTTCTTGTTGATGAAAGTTTTGACATGAAAGATCTTAAGGTCGCAGCGCCCGGCAAAGCCCCCGCCAGAGAATGGGAACCGGGATTTACGATAGATCCAACATTCAATGACCCGGAAGGTGTATTCTTCCGTAATGTAAAGCCCGGTAAATACGATCTGTATGTTTCTGTTGGCATGAGGGATGGAACACCCGTAATTGAATTACCCCACGGTGATGAAGACGGTAATCGGCGGTATAAAATAGGAAGAATAACGGTATTGGAAAGAGACTCAAGGGGGCAAGGCTGATAAGATGATGTTTAGCATCAGAACTCATTACTTCTTGCAGTTAAAAAGTGCGGAGATTTTAAATTTTAGTTGTAAGGCAGTTCCTGGAAAAATTATTTCTGTTTGATTCAGTATTTCTGCAAGTTTTGCTGCTTGTGCATAGTCAAAATCTTATCTGATATAAAAATTAGTTGTTATTCTAAACCCTTCCTTCAAACTTAATTATTTCTATATAGTCAGTCCTTAAAAAGTGGCACAAACGGATAGATCAGAGAGAAAAGAAGGAAAAAGGCAAAGAAAAGATTAGCAAAAGATGCAAGATTTAAATAATTTGCATAAAAAACCTTGCAAAATAATATGATAAAAAAGACAGAAAAGAAATCACAAATCAGTATATTCTTCTCCTTAAAGGATACCTTAGATCAGAAACATCCATTATTCATCTTGGCAGAGAAAATTAACTGGCAGAAATTTGAAGAGGCTTTCAGTTCTCTATACTGTTCAGATAATGGACGCCCTGCACTGCCGATTCGGTTAATGGTAGGTCTGTTGATATTAAAACATCTGCGTAATATTTCAGATGAAAGTGTAGTGGAACAATACTCGGAAAATGTTTACTATCAATATCTGTGTGGACAGAGTGAGTTTGTAGCAAAGTTACCATGTGAGGCAAGTCAAGTTGGTTCATTTCCGAAATCGCATAGGCGAGCAAGGCATAGAATTGATATTCAAAGAAAGCATTCATATAAACGGTGATGACAGATTTGATCCGGATGTAAGCATAGACACCACGGTACAAGAGAAAAATATCACGTTTCCGACAGATAATAAATTACACAGAAAGATCATTACAAAATGTAAGGCGATATCAGAAAAAGAAGGCTTAGCTGTACGACAAAGCTACAGTAGAACACTAAAGAGGCTCTCTGTAGATCAGAGATTTCGGAATCATCCAAAGAATTACCGTAAAGCACGCAAGGCAGACAGAAAAGTAAAAACCATAGCCGGAAGATTGGTAAGAGAATTGGAGCGTAATTTAGAACCTAACTCACAGTATCAAACAGAATTAGAATTGTTGAACAGAGTGTTAGCTCAGAAAAAAGACGACAAGCATAAAGTCTATTCATTACACGAGCCGGAAGTAGAATGTATCTCTAAGGGAAAAGAAGCAAAGAAGTATGAGCCTGCCTGCTGGCAGGCAGGTTTGGCAATAAAGTATCAATAATAACGACACAAACGACGGGAGTAATATTAGGAGCAATGAGTTTTAGGAATCCATATGATGTATATACGCTCAAGCCGGCAATAGATCAAGCAGAAAAGTTGTTGGAAACAGCCAGTATAAAAACAGCCACAGTAGATAGAGGTTACAGAGAAACGAGTAAAATAAATGAAGTAGCAATTCAAAGTCCAAAACCATTTAGCAATAAAAACACAGACGAAGTATAAACAGAGTAAATTAAAGAAGCAATTCTGCAGAAGAGCAGCAATAGAGCCCGTGATTGGGCATCTTAAGTCAGATCATAGAATGAATAGAAATTATTACAAAGGGATAACTGGTGATTCAATAACTGTTATGTTATCAGCAGCAGCATTTAATTTCAAAAGGATGATGAGAAAATGGGCATCATCTTTTTGGCTCTATTTTTATCGCAGTTTTATATCGCCAATTATTTCTTTTTTCAATCAAGTTTTTTACTCCCAAAAAAGAAATTTGGGTTTTTAAGGGCTGACTAGGTAAGAGAATATTATGATTAAAAGGAACATGTTTTTTGGAATCTTAACAATTCTAATATTTACAGCGTTTATTGTGGCGAAGAATTCCTTGGCACAGAATGCTCAAAATGGAATATCAAATAAGAATGGTATATTAACCTCGAATAGTAAGTATGATGTCGCAGCGTTTTATTGGCCTAACTATCATTATGATCCCAGACTTGAATTTATTTTTCCTGCTAAGAAAGTGGAATGGGAGACAATATGGAATGCAAGGCCCAAAGTACCAGGTGAGCACCAGCCCAGAGTACCATTATGGGGTTATCAGAATGAAGCTGATCCGAAAGTCATGGATGAAAAAATTAATGCAGCAGTCTCACATAATATCAATGTTTTTATTTTTGATTGGTACTGGTACGGCAATAAACCTTTATTAGAGGATTGCTTAGATAATGGTTTTTTAAGGGATAATCACCACAGGATGAAATTTTATATCATGTGGGCAAACCATGACGCTACTACTTATTGGGATCCGAAAGAGCCAAATAAAACTCAGGTATATTGGAAAGGGGGTGTAAATAGGATCACTTTTAATACTATTGTAAATAGAGTCATAAACAAATATTTCAGGCGATCATCTTATTACAAAATTGATGGTAAACCTGTATTTGCTAGTTATGAGTTGGATAATTTCATTAAAGGAATTGGAGGTACAAAAGCGGCAAAAGAAGCGCTGGATTATTTTCGTAGAAAGACGATCGAGGCAGGATTTCGTGGTTTGTATATGCAGGCAATCTTATGGAGTGCTTTACAGAAAAATCTGCCCGGTGTTCCCATGGAGCGAGTAGGTACACAAAATCTACTTATCAATTTCGTTTAGTTTTAGTATAGCAGATCAGCCAACATCTCCAGGGACACAGGTATTTAAGGGATATGATATATATTCAACGACAATTGTAAAGGAAGGGAATATCTGGAAACAGTGGTTTGGGGGATGGTTATATTCTTCCGATTCACCCTGGGACAGGATTTACTATTCATATTCTACAGACAGTAGTTCTACATGGAGTGCTCCTCAGCTAGGAGCGTGTCCGAGAATATAGTTTTTTAAGACAACCATTGATAAGTTTCAGACCATTTTTTTTGATATTGTCCTCATAGAACAAAAGAACAATCAAAAAAAATAAAGAAGCGGTTTTTATGCCG
>JAKBMG010000012.1 GCA_021831685.1 Bacteroidota bacterium
CAGGTCCCTACTTCAAATTTATTAAAAGAATTAAAAAATTTTTGTAAAGTTGATGTGAAAATTATTGCTTCACAAGTTCAATATATTCCCGAAGAAGTTTCTCCCGGTTTATCAAGTGTGATGAGAGATTCAATTCCTGCCGCATGTGAAATGATACTAAAAGAAATGAGTCCGCTCTAATTCATAAAACAAACTCTACCTGGCTCATTCCTCTTGCAATCAATTCATTCACTACCATCACTTGTCCAAATGAAATTCAAATTCCGGCGGGAATGCATAGGGATTTTGTGAGATCAGATCGAGTAGTGATTGTACTTTTGGTTTAAGGTTTGAAGAAACAATTTTCTTTGAATCATTTTGCGCTTGTGGAGAATAAAGCAATTTATACATTACCAATCAAGCTTTTCTGAATATTTGCTGCGATCTGTTGCTGCTTCTTTTATTATTGAATTCGCCATACCGGGAATACTGTTTAGATATTCAGTATCGCTTAATTCACCTTTACGGGCTTTTAAGCTTATTACCTTTGCGTATTCGATAATTGTCGCCCAATATTTATTTGGAATTTTTTCAAGAATATTTTTTAATTCATTCTGTGATGACAACATTTTAAACCTCTTCTACTTTCCGGTGACTAATATCTTGAAAAACCGATTGATTTGAAATATCAAACATATCTGCCGGAGAAGAATTGCCTCCTCTTTTTAACGGATTAGTTCTACTAATCATTTTCTGAATTTAAAAAGAAAGGGCTGCACAATGCTACCCTTTCTTTACTTCAACCAATTTATTTTATCAAAACCATTTTAGAAGATTTAACAAATCCACCCGCTTCAATTCTATAAAAATAAACTCCGTTCGATAAATTCCTCCCGTCAAATGTTGTTTCATAACTTCCCGGCAACATTTCTTTATCAACAAGCTTTTCTATTTCTCTTCCGAGAATGTCATAAACAACAAGTTTTATAAATGACTGTTTTGGAATATCAAATCTAATTTTGGTCGAAGGATTGAAAGGATTGGGATAGTTTTGTTCTAAAGTAAAATTTTTAGGGGTGTTGTTTTCATCCAAATTATAAATATTAGTAATCAAAACATCGGTTATTTTAATATTATCAATTCTTCCTTCATAATTCCAGCCGTTACCGCCGATAATAATTCTACTCATTCTTACAGCATCATGTACATAATCCCTAAGCCTAAACAATTGATTTCTCTGCCATACGTTTTGAGGAACATTTGAGAATACGACGAATATTAGATTACCATTTTTATGTGAAACTCCACCCCGGTAATTATAGCAGAACCTTACATCCGTTGAATCATTGTTTGCATTCCAAAGCCGCAAGTCTACAAATGCAGGATATTCTTCGTTTGTCCATCCTGCCCCGTCACCAACATCTGAGAATACGGGGTTTATGTCGAAAATGATTTTAGTACTATCTGTTACATTAAAATTGAAGCTATGTTCAATCTGAGTCCCAGTGCCACATCCGGGGGTGCCGGATTTTAAAATATGGAACTCACCGCTTAAAACTTCTGCGGTACCAGTAACCCAACATGACGTTCCTCCAGGAAAGAAATCCCAACGAGGATTATTTGTGAAGTCACCATCATTAAAATCATCATAAAATAATGTAGTTGAAGATTGACCCATAGCAGTTGTAAAATTCCATGTTTCGGACCATGGGCTTGACCCGGCTAAATTAGATGCATTTACATGCCAGAAATATTTTGTATTATTTTCTAATCCGCTCAAATTATATTTAGTATCGCTTGTATTCCCATCAATAATTGGTAAGTTGAATTGTGACTCTTTTGATACAACAACGCGATATGATGAGGCGCCTGCCGATTTATTCCATTCTAGCACCACATTTGTGTCAGTATTAGTAGAACTGTTTGAGGGAGACTTAAGGATTGGTGTGGCTGGAGAATTTGTTGGTTTGAGAGTTAAACTTATATTTGGATGAAATTTTTTGGCAAATCCCTCACCAGTTTTATTTGTTAGAGAACAGCCGGAACTGTGATCTTCATAAACACTATACATTGAAACGTCTGTCGTGTGAGTAACATATACATTACTTCCCGTACCGCTAGTTGTATTATTATCAAAGCAGATTTCAATCAACAAATTATCTGTTCCATTCCACTCAAAAGGTGCTTGCAGATTAATATATTGCCAACCTGTTCCTTGTGGTTGGTAAAAACCAACTAAATAAACAGTTGTCCAATTTGTGCTTACTAAACCGGCATTCAAATTCGGTAAAGAAGTATGTGCCATCTTTATTTGGAAACCATTCATACCAATTTGGACCATCTGAAAATTAAATCCGATCTGAGTAATTTTACCCGAGGAACCACCAACACTTGTGATTTCGTCCTTAGTATAAATTATGTCTGTCTTTGCATCTTCATACATTGTTATGAATGGCTTGCTATCATAATCAGATCCGGAGCCAATGATTACTACTGAATCTGTAGGAGGATTATAATAGATATAATTCACAATCGCTATATCACTGGGGTCATAACCATCCTTCCATGCTTTTGCTTTTATTGTTACATTCGATTTAAAATCTGGATAATTAATTGAGATCGCATTTTCATAGAGCATCGACAATGTTGTTGGATCAGTTCCATCCGTCGAATACCTTATTGTTACACCTGGTGTTGCACATGTAATTGTCGAGTAAATTGTTGGAGGAAAAGTCCCGCTTGGTGGAGAAATTATTGGTGTAGTAACCTTATTTCCTAAACGACTAATCGTTCTTGGTGTTGCCCAATCACTTGTTGTATTATTCTCACCTAAGCAACGTACAGACCAGTAATAATTGATGTTCGTAGATAGTTTACTCCATTGAGTATTTGATATTTGACAGGATGTAACGGCAGCGTTTGTTATGGTTGTATCAATTAAAATATTACTCATATCATTCATCGAAGATATAGACAGACGAAAACCGGTAACGTTTGATTGATTTGTTTGCCATGAAAAAGTTGGAGGTGTAGTTGAAGAATTTTCATCTGCAGGTGATAACAAATTAGGTGAATTCAATTTCTTTGCTTTTTTTGTATAAGCCCCTACAGAAAAAACTTTGGTACTATCAGATGTTCTAACTATGCAACTAAATGCAAAAGTTGAATCAGAATAAGAAATATTCGAAAAAGTTATTGATCCCATACTCCCAGTATGTTTTTGAAGTCTATCAAGGTAACTCTTTAATTGTAAAAGATCTTGGATAATAGCTGTAATTTGCTCAGCTGCAAAATCAACTTTAGCATTTCCCATTGCTGATGCGATCCAATTGTTTGAAAGATGTGGGGCGTCCTGCAATGCGTTAGTAATTCTTGATACAGACATCAGTATTGAATATAAATCAGACATTCGGTTTATTGTTTCTCGCATATTATTCTTTTCAGATTCAGAAACACTCATTAAATCGACAGACTTGAGCATAATATTTTTACCAAGATTGATACAAAATGTTAACTGAGTTGCTTCGACTGCCCATCCACATGCTATAGTAGCAACTGGAAGAAATGCCCCACTACTTACTATAGTTCCCACACTGGCCCCTGCACAAGCCAACGAAGTGAATATTACACTTGGGTCCGTAATTGTCTCGACTATTGTATTGCTAAATATATCTGTGATCGGTTGAATACCAACATTATTTTGTCCTGATGGGAAACTCCCATTCCTATTGTAATAACTCATATATGGTGTATCGTGGTAAGCTAATCCATCATCAACTTCAAATGAATAGTTAGAAAGAATATTATTATAAACAAATCCAAATGTATAATATCCCATTTTGTTTATTCCTGTTTTGATATACTCAACGTATCCATTCGAATTTGTAAGATTTGTATATGTACAAACGGCAGAAAATGGATCATATACACCTACGGAAATACCTGATATTGGGTTATTATTATTATCTTTAACAGTTATCTGGAATACAATTTGTTCTGATGGTTTATAAATCAACTTGCTCGTAGTAATCTTCATGTTAACAGTTGTCGTTCCACTGGTTCCATCCAATGCAACATTATACGAATTCGATTTATTTGTTGAGTTGTTTTGTATCTGAAGTGTCTGAGAGAATGAACCGGCACTTGCAGGTGAAAATGTTACAGTATATGTTTTACTCTGTCCCGGTGAAAGTGTAAAACTGCCTTGAGGTGAAATTGAAAAGGGTGATGTTAGGTTTGCACCTGCTGTTATTCCAAGATTGGCATTTGAACTTGATTGATTTGTTATGCTCAGTGTTTGGGATGATGTTTGCCCTATACCAATTGTTCCAAAACTTATTTTTGGGGTACTTACATCCATATTTATGGTTGTTCCACCTGTACCACCTAACGAAATATTATAAGGATTTGATTTATTTGTAGAGTTATTATTTATCTGAAGAGTCTGAGAGAATGAACCTGCACTTGTTGGGGAAAATTTTACTGTATAAATCTTGCTTTGTCCTGATGAAAGTGTAAAGCTGCCTTGAGGTGAAATTGAAAATGGAGAGGTTAAGTTTACGCCCGCTGTTATACCTAAATTGGCATTTGAACTTGATTGATTTGTTACAGTCAATGTTTGCGATGACGTCTGCCCTAAACCAACAGTTCCAAAATTTATGCTTGAAGAACTGACATCCATGTTAACCGTTGTTCCACCTGTTCCGCTCAATGAAACATTATAAGGATTTGATTTATTCGTTGAGTTGTTTTGAATCTGTAAATTCTGAGAATATGAAGTTGCACTCGTCGGAGAAAATGTTACTGTATATGTTTTACTCTGTCCTGATGAAAGTGTAAAGCTGCCTTGAGGTGAAATTGAAAACGGTGATGTTAGGTTTGCACCTGCTGTTATTCCAAGATTGGCATTTGAACTTGATTGATTTGTTATGCTCAGTGTTTGTGATGAAGTCTGTCCAATCCCGATAGTTCCAAAACTTATGCTGGAAGGGCTGACGTTCATGTTAATCGTTGTTGAGTTTTGTCTGGAGATAGATCGCGATGTTGCCCAGTTGCCGATTTGCCCTCCAGAAGAAAATGTTGCTACCGACCAATAATAAGTTTGCCCAGGAGTAAGTGCATTCCACTCCGATGAAGAAGGTGCCCAAGAAGTGCTATTCAATCCAACTGTTCTAGCGATCAGTAGTGGTTCTGACATATTTAAACTCGATGAAATACCAACTCGGTAACCAGCATTTCCTGAAACTTGACTCCACGCAAAAGTTGGTGGATTAGTAAAAGAAGAACCACTTGATGGAGAAGTCAATGATGGCGGTTGAAGCACTTGAGAGAATAAATTAGAGACTAATGTTATGAATATGATCAAGATATATTTCAGCTTTCTCATACGTATTGTCCTCGCATGAAATCAATTATTTCTTATTTTCAATTACAATGGATAATTTTTTCCATATTTGCTTTGATTAAGAATTCATATTTAAACTTAAGATTAAAATTCAATTTTTAGCTTAACTGATTACTTGTCTATATTCCGTGTAAGAATTCCATAATCCTTCCCAATCAAAACCGAAACATCCACCATTATTTTTTTATCAATTTCTCTTTTCACATTTTCTTTATCAATACCGAGTACGCCTGCAACTTCATAAGCATATTCTAAATTATCTATTCGATCAATTACTTGACTTTTTTCAACAATCTGTTTTCTAGCATTTCTTATCAGAACAACATCATAATAATTGTTACGCAGGTCATCAACCACCTTTTGTGAAAGACTATCTACTCCACTTGCGTTTACAACTTCAATTCGAATTGCGTATGGTGTTGTATTATTTTAACAACCTGTTTCGAGTAATAAAATCACAAGCGCATATACCATTGCAACAACAAATATTGAATTCCATGGGATGAAAATAGTTTCTACTCGCTTATTCAAAAACCACTCACATAGTAAGTTTACTTCGATTTCAACATCGAGGTTATTGCTCCATATGAAACTCTAACCTTGGCGATCATTGCATCTATTCAGTAAAAGAAAAATCTAACCGCAGAAATTCGCTAAGAACTCAAAAGAATGAGTGTGCAATAAGAGGTCTATTGCACCCTGCTCACGGCTTCGCTCCATGGACCTTCACCTGCTGCATTGATTGCTCGTACCCTATAGAAATACCTTACCCCCTGTGCAACGTCATCGTCAACAAAAGATGTTTTAGTTGTTGTCTTGAATAATTTCATTTCCGGTATTACGTCTGTCTTTGTTGCGTCTGCGCCAGTACCTTTTTGCCATTCATATTGATCGGCAACAGAATCAACGTTTGTTGCTAAAATAAATCCAACCCCGTCTGTATCGTCTTGCAGCTTCGGGTGAAGAGTGGACGTAGGAACCGGTTTTCTTTCTTTTGGTTTTCTAAGTTCAATACCGTATAAGCTGAGCTTTGCAGTATCGTTTTTCTCGTAAGCTATTGCGGAATTTTCAAGCTCGTCGGCTTTCTTTATTGCTTCGGCTTCAAGATTCCGTGCGTTTGTTTGTGCTATGGATAAATTTTCTTTTGCATCGTCAATTGCTTTGGAGGCATTATTGAGTCCGTCAATTATTCCCTGAACTACCTCAGGCGTCTCATCCGGCTTATTCCATTTATCCGGATTTTTAATTTGCCCGTTTTTGAAGTTTGTTAGGCGAGTGATGATTTCGAGGATATACTTTGTCATGGCTGAACCCCTAATTGTTGCTCGTTATATAATGTATATACTCCACACTTTTTCGTTCACTCAATTCATGCGATTTCAGCTCAAATTCACATATTTATTGTCAAAGTTCTCACATTGGTTTTATTAATATCACTGCTTCAGGTACCGATATGGATATTTATTCTATCAATATCAGCATTCCAAATTTGCCTCCATGTTTGGCAAATATCCATTCATACATTTATTCTACGCACACTAACGCTGGAAATATCAATTCCAGCATTTATTCTATTCTTAAACTCATTTTAACTTTCCACATAGAATGTGCAGATTGATACCTTCTAGTAGCATCTATATACTCCACACTTTTTGCTGAGTTGGAACCAAAGGAAGAAAAAATTAGAAAAGTCAAAAACGGATACGGTTTTAATGAATTGAGGATTTTGAGTTGAGTAGTACCCTTGTTTAAAAGTAATATTTATTCATTGTCGGATAATTAACAAACTTATAGTTGCCTCTACAACGACAGTACTTCTGGAAAAAGTGTGAATTCTACAAAGGAGACTTTAACTGAAAGGATTAATTAGGCTAATTTCTTTGACCCTAGCAAAATCTGGTTCATCTCTCGTGACTAGGGCGGCATCTAACACAATTGAGGAAGCGGCAATAATGGAATCAGCAATCCCAATATTAGTATTTCTTTTGATCTCTATTGTTTTCTCCTTAATATCTTCTGTTATAGAGATTGGCAAAAACTTTTTAAGTAATTCTCTAATAACCCCGCTTTCATCTTCTGTAAGTCTAGGAAAGGATAATAGTTCAATTTCTGTTATTATCGAGTAGTAAAGGTTATTATTTAATATAAATTCTTCCGTGAAAAATTTTTCTACCTCGTGCCGATCATTCAGGTAATAAATGAAAATATTCGTATCAAGAATAAAACTATCGGATTTCAATGTTTCTATCCCATTCTTTACGTATAGTCTTCTGATACTCAAGTCCATCAATATTGTACTTCCTCAATAGACCTTTTGCTTTTTGCAATGCACGAATATCAATTTTCTTATTCAGAAGATTTTCATCTATTTCCACCTGGATAATTTTACTGTCAAGATATTTTAACGCTTTATTGGGCAAAGTAATTATCATTCTAATATTCCTTTCTGTTTACTCACAAAAATATACATATTTTTACACTATCAACCGACTAAAACAAAAAGTTGATCTATTAGTAATCGAAAATGCCAATTATAATTCAAAATCGCCATAATACTTCCAACGTACAAAAGTGACCCCCTAATCAAAAATCAAGTCGCGAATAAGGATAAATCAAAACTGTTTGTCTTTGGTTTTGCAAATGTTCTTTTGACATTTCTCAACAACTCAATTACATCGAGCATGCTTATTAAATGAATACGAACAAGCGTTGCTATGGTTGAGAAAGCTTTCTTTACATCGGCTTTCTTTTGCAATACTGTTAAGAGCAGCTGTGCTATTAACGTGCACCAGACTTGTGTCCTAATTGCGTTTTCGTTCTCACCATAAAAGTAATGTAATTGAAAGTTCTGTTTCATCTTCTTGAACAGCAATTCTATTTGCCATCGCTTCTTGTAGATTAGAGCCACTTCTTCGGCTGTAATGGAAAAATTGTTGGTAATAAAAACATACGATCTATTCTTTTCATCTTGATAATGTATCCTCCGAAGCCGTAGTTCTTTTACTCCTTTCTTCTCTTTGTAGTTTACTATGATAATCTCTTCTCTGATTACCCCGGCTTGATTTTGCCGAATTTGCTTTTCTTGCACTGTTTCCTCTATCTGACAAACCGCATTTTTCTTTTGCCTGGTTACAAAGTATATCATCTTTTCTGTCCAGTAAGCAAATTGAAGATAGTAGTTGTATGCTTTGTCGAAAACCAACATGCTATGGGCTGGTGCTTGTATTTCCTTCAAAAAGTTTTTGTCGTGCACTTTTGCTGCTGTTATATGGATGAATTTTCCTACTGATTGAACGGCATCTATCAGCATATGAACTTTCAATCCGCCTTTCTTTTTTCCATCATTCTTTGGGTTTCTTCCTACTCCTTTTAGTATATCGCTGAACAATCTTATTGTCGTTGAATCTACTATTAGCAACTCTTTTATCGTTAGTCCATATGTTCGGCTGTCCGACAAAAAATTCTTGTATTGCTCTGCTAATTTGTAATACAACTCCTCAAAAAATGAATTGTCTCGATTTCTTAATCCGTCTGATGCCGTACTTTTGGCTGGCGCTTTGGTCAATCCCAAATGATTTAGTTTCCCTCTCATTGCTTTCATTCCTTCACATATTTCTCCCATAGAATCGCATCTGCTTAGTATTCCGAATAACATTGTTACCATTTGATCCCAGCTTTTATATGCTTTATAGTAATGGTCACTTTTTTTATCTTTCACCAGTCCGGTAAATGTCCATTTGTCTATCAGTTTTAGTAATTGTCCATATATCGGCTGTCCGACTAATTTTATTTCATTATTTTTATGCATGTCGTTCTCAGTTTGTTTTTGACTAACTCAAACTTACGACATTGGGGAGTTGCTTTTTAGCTCCCCTTTTATTTTTTCTCGGTTAGTAGTGATATTTTTACTTAAATATTTACTCTCTTGAGAAATACAGTTTAGATTATTATCTGCTGGATTGCGCATTTGCTTTTGCTTGAAGGTAATACTTATTCATAGTCGGATAATTAACAAAATTATCTCCATCCCACCAGCGCACCTGGGATTTAAGCGAATCTTCCATTGCTTTCCAGTCCTTAATTGGTAATATTTTTTTCTCTTCAAGAAGGATTTTATAAACGACGTCAAATTCTGTACTGGTGGAGAAACTAATTACATTCAGCTTTTTATCAAATGTATAAAGAGTAAAAAAAACATTACCATTTTTTGCTGGATTTTGAGTGTTCAAAACTTCTTGAATGCCTACTGTCATTTTATCCTGGGCAATTTCAATGGATTGCACACACGCATTTCTGTTTGAAGTAAATTTGTTAAATGGACTCTTTGGAAAAAGTATGTAGTATTTTACTAATCCTTTGTCAAAATTCCTAGGAAATCGTTTCCCCGGTCCAGAACCGCTTATATTGTTAGGATCAAAAATGAGAAGTACCGCGCAATGCTCTAAATCGTTGTTCTCACCTCCGATTAGATATTCAGCAACTCCATCATTATCCAGATCATATGAATTGCTAATACTAAGATGTCCCGGATGATAAAAATCGGAGATAATTTTACCTGAAGAGTTTATTCGGGATAAATAATATGGGAAGAGCGTACAAATTTTATAACCGGCAATTATCTCTTTATCCTTGGAGGTTGTGTTGTTAATAACCGTAATTCCGTTAATTGTTAAATCGTCGTAACATTCTTCCTTTCCGTAGACTGAATCCTTTGGTGTTATAGCGGCTTCCCACTTAATTGTTCCATCGGAGTTGTAACAAAAGATTTTTCTCTTAAATGTTTTATCCATATCTGAATTTCGCAGCAAAAGAATTTCATTTATTCCGTCATTATCAAGATCGAATATTAATATTCTATTAAAGCCGTATATAGATTTCCTATAATCTATATCACTTCTGCTCAAAATACACGACTCCCAAACTTCTTTTCCGTACTTATTATAAGCAATGTATCTGTTATCCTTCATATCTGCATAAACCGGATTTCTATCCAAATATGGAATTGCATAATTTATAATTAGATAAATAATTGCTAGGAAAGTTATTGAAGTAAAAGCCCAATTTACTGTTCGATGGTATAGTTCATAATTCGCTTTTAATTTTTCCTTAAATCTCAGTTCGTGGACCTCAACGATTGCGAGATTTTGAAAGAGACTTTTAAAATCTGCACAAGGTATCAATTCAAGTTTTCTTTGCGGGTATTCTTTTCTAAGTTCCGATATGATTTCTTTTGCTTCAACTATGTTGTCTTCCGGTATTACAAATTTTGTGAACCGGGAAAAGAATATCGTCTCTATTTTCACTTTGAGTATGCCAGCATCAAGTTTCTGCAAATTACCTTTTTCGTCAATAGCTCCGGTGATAACTGCATCGTCGTAAAATTTATAATAAATCCTGTGGAGTTCGTTTGCCAAGATAGAATTATAAGTAAGAGCAAGAAGCGCAAGACCGAACGATGAACCTGTATATGAGCAATCTTTGTTTCCAAATGAAAAAGTTAAGTTGTATGCACCGGATTTAGATAT
>JAKBMG010000114.1 GCA_021831685.1 Bacteroidota bacterium
AAATATATTGATACAAAAACATAGCGCGGCAAGCCGCAATTTTGAATTATGAATGTTGAATTTTGAATGAAACGCAATGAAATTTATCATAAAAATATCTTGACATAAAAAACAAAAAGTTAAACGGAAATACTATAAGGGGCAATATCTGTTTTATTACACAGGCACATTAGAAACTTAGCCACTATGGCACAAAGTCACAAAATCTTAATAATTTATGAAAAACCTCCGAGGTTTAGGAAAACCTCGGAGGTTTGTTTTGAGTATTAATAAAGCATTTTACATAAAAAATGTGATCGAATAAAAATATTTTATTGTATTAAACAGATTTTAATCTATAAATTTATTAATATTGAATTATGAAATAGTTCTTGCTGCCTAAAGGTAGACATACCCAGCCGAATCAAGCAAAAAATTTTAACCAAGGCGTATATACATGTCGGATTTTATTCATTTACATAATCATACACATTATAGTTTACAAGACGGAGCTTGTACTGTTGACAGCTTAATCGCAGCTGCAAAGAAAAACGACATGAAAGCCGTTGCCCTTACCGATCACGGCGTTATGTACGGTATTGCCGAGTTTTATAGAAAAGCAATCAAAGAAGGAATCAAACCTATAGTTGGTATGGAAGCTTATGTGGTTTCTGAAGGAAGTCGTACCGATAGAGGCAAAGCTGAAGATGGTAGTCTACCTAACGGACAGGCAGGAGGTAAAAAAAGAGCAAAGCATTATAATCATCTAATCCTTCTTGCTAAAAATAATGAAGGTTATAAAAATTTATCGAAGCTTTCTACATTGGGATATACAGAAGGATTTTATTACAAACCAAGAATTGATCTTGAACTTTTACGTCAATACCGGGATGGTTTAGTTTGCAGTTCAGCTTGCGCAGGCGGTGTTGTGGCTACACATTTAGTGAACGGTAATTATGATAAAGCCCGGGAAGTTGCCAAAACTTATAAAGACATTTTTGAGGAAGACTTCTACCTGGAAATTCAAGATCACAACATGGATGTAGAGAAAAATGTTCTTGAAGGGATGCCCAAACTTTCAAAAGAGTTGGGGATAAAATTAGTCGCAACCAACGATTGCCATTATATTGAACCGGATCACGCAATCGCCCATAATATACTTCTTCTTCTATCGGATAAAAACGGTACGGATTACCGTCAACTTCGTTACGGTACAGACCAGGTTTACTTTAAGTCTGCCGATGAGATGAAAAAACTTTTCAAGAATTATAAAGGTGCTATAGAAAATACCCTGGAGATTGAATCTAAGATTGATCTAAAAATTGAATCGAGCGGATACCTTTTCCCGAAATTCCCTATTCCCCAAGATTCACCTGCAAAATCTTTGGATGATTACATGGAACTTCTTGCAAGAGAAGGATTGGAACGGAAAATTAAAAACATCAATGCCGAGGTTGAAGAGCGATTTAAGTTTGAGATAGCTACAATTAAGCAGATGGGATTTGCGGGTTACTTTTTAATTGTGCAGGATTTTATTAACTCATCAAAAAAAATGAACATCCCGGTGGGACCCGGTAGAGGAAGCGCTGCCGGAAGTCTTGTTGCGTATGCTCTTGGAATTACAAACATAAACCCTCTTGAATATAATTTATTATTTGAGAGATTTCTAAATCCGTCAAGAAAGTCTATGCCCGATATAGACGTAGATTTTGCTGATGATAAACGCGGCGATGTTATTGATTACGTACGGAATAAATATGGCTCAAACTGTGTTAGCCAGATAATAACGTTTAACAGGCTATCATCAAAAGCGGTTATTCGCGATGTTGCGCGTGTTTTGAAGATACCGATTCCGACCGTTAACAAAATCACTAAGTTTATTCCTTCAAAGTTCGGAAAAGTTTTCACTATTGAACAAGCTCTAAAAGAAGTTCCTGAATTAAAATGGGTAAAAGATTCGAAGGAAACGGATATAGTAAATTTAATAAAGTATGCAAAAGTTTTGGAAGGGATGAACCGCAATGCCTCCAAACATGCTGCAGGTGTAGTAATAACTCCCGACGATGTCAGTAATTATGTCCCTCTTGCAAATGCGGTATCACAAAACGATATCGTAACACAATTCAACATGAAAGAAATTGAAGGCGCCGGTTTGTTGAAAATGGATTTTCTCGGACTCCGTACTTTAACAATTATTCGTGATGCTTTAAGTTTAATCAAAAAAAATCACGGTGTGGAAATTGACATCGATAACATTCCGCTGAATGATGAGAAAACCTTTCAACTTTTCTGGAAAGGACAAACGACCGGTATATTCCAGTTTGAATCGGGATCAATGCGCGAGTATTTAAAGAAGCTTAAACCAAGGAGTATAAGCGATTTATCTGCAATGAATGCTCTTTATCGCCCCGGTCCAATGGAATTTATAGATGATTTTATCGACCGGAAATACGGAGTAAAAGAAGTAAAATATCTTCATCCTATACTTGAACCGATATTAAAAGAAACTTATGGGGTTATTGTGTATCAGGAACAAGTAATCCAGATCGCCAATAAAGTTGGCGGTATGAGCCTTGCGGAAGCAGATATCCTTCGCCGCGCGATGGGGAAAAAAGATTTGCTTGCAATGGCGCAGCAAAAAACAAAGTTTGTGCAAGGTGCCGGAGAAAATTCCATTCCCCAAAAAATTGCAGAAGAAATTTTTGATGCGATAGATAAGTTTGCAAACTATGGTTTCAATAAGAGTCACTCGGTCGCTTATAGCTATGTTGCATACCAAACAGCTTATTTGAAAGCCCATTACACTGCAGAGTTTTTGGCAGCCAACTTAACAAACGAATTCGGTAACAAAAACAAAGTCTCAAACTTTTTAGAAGACTGCCGTAAGCTAAAGATCGAAGTACTGCCGCCTGATGTAAATAATCCTACGGTCTCATTTGACGTTGTTGAAGAGAAAATTAGGTTCGGAATGTCTGCAATAAAAAATGTAGGTATCAATGCAGTAGAAGAAATTATTCGCTCAAGAAATAAATTGAAAAGAGATTTTTCAAGCATTTATGATTTTTGCTCTAATGTTGATACACGTCTTGTAAATAAGCGAACGCTGGAAGGCTTAGTTATTGCAGGGGCTTTTGATAACACCAATCAAAACAGGGCGCAATTATTTGAAGCTGTTGAAAGTGCATTAGAGTTTGGTCACAAAGCGGCGCAATTCCAAAGCTCGTCCGAGAACAGTTTATTCGGAAGTGCGGAGGAAGTGATGAAAATTTCGGAGCCAAAACTTCCTGATACCAAACCATGGTCAGAAAAAGAAAAATTGGCAAGAGAGAGAGAGGTTATCGGATTTTATGTAACCGGTCATCCTCTTCAAAAATATGAAGTTGAATTTCGATCATTCGCTACAATTCATCTTGGCGAAACAGAAGAATTAGAAGAGCAAAAGGTTGATTCTGTAAGAGCATGCGGTGTTATAACATCGCTTGAAACGAAAATAGATAAAGCCGGAAAATTAATGGCATTTTTAACACTTGATGATTTTTCCGGTTCATGTGAAGCTTTGGTGTTTTCAAAAACGTATGATAAGTACGGAAAATATTTAAGCGAAGAAGAATGCGTATTTATTATTGGAAAACCGGAGAGCAGCGGTGACGCAATTAAAATCCAAATTGATGATGTAATTCCGCTTGAATCTGCGCGAGAAAGATTTACTGAGAGCATAAACATTGCGATAGATTCGACTACCGGCTCTGTGGAAAAAATTATCGCGTTAAAGTCCGTTCTTGAAAATCACAGAGGAAATATCCCGGTATATATTAGCCTGGCTAACAATGGTTCAAAGCAACGACTATTCTTTCTAAAAGATTACCGGGCAAAGATATCGAATGATTTTGTTGATGCAATAAACGGGGCGCTTGGGGAGGATTCAGTAACCTTTACGGGGAAGAGATAAGGGAGTAGTGGAAAAGTGGAGGAATGGGAAAAAATTGTCATTTCGACGACTGATAGGGAGGAGAAATCCCACGAAAAGCATAGATGGTCGAATTGAACATGGGATTTCTCCCTCCGGTCGAAATGACATTTTGGAGTTGTGCAACAGTCTCGGCAGGCAGGGTCGAATGACACGTTCTATTCAGGAGAACATTTTCGGTGCGAAAAGTGGGTTACTGAAGAATTTCATCAATAAATTTTCGCATGATGAATTTCACTAATAAAGATTTTCGTATTGTGTGACAGGCTTCGATTTCGTAATTTTACCCTTCCGATTTTATAACAATTAAGGCTAAAGATGGACGCAAATGACAATAAAAATTTCTGGGCAGTTATTCTTGGCGCTTCTTCAGGGTTTGGTGAAGCAACTTCACTAAAATTAGCCGAGGATGGTTTTAACATTGTGGGCATTCATCTTGATCGTCAGGCAACGATGTCTAATGTAGATAGGATTTTGAGTCATATAAAATCAACCGGTTCAAAATCTCTTTTTTTTAATGTTAATGCAGCCGACGATATTAAAAGAAAAGAAATTATATCTGAGCTAACAAAGCTCTCAAATGGGAAACCTATTATAAAAGTTTTAATGCATTCTCTTGCATTCGGTTCTTTAAAACCTTTCATTCCACAGCCGGGTGAGCAACCGTTAACCAAGCCGCAAATGGAAATGACCATGGATGTAATGGCAAATTCTTTGGTTTACTGGGCGCAGGATTTGGTAATGAATAATTTACTGGCGAACAAAGCGAGAATATTTGCAATGACCAGTTCAGGCGGGCATTCGGCAATACCGGCTTATGGCGCAGTTTCTGCAGCCAAAGCCGCACTTGAATCTCATTGCCGTCAGCTTTCAAGTGAACTTGGTTTTATGGAAGTATCGGTTAACCCAATAATGGCAGGAGTCACGGATACACCTGCATTAAGAAAAATTCCCGGTAATATATCGATGATAGAAGTAGCAAGAAGGAAAAATCCCCGCTCCCGTTTAACTACACCTCAAGATGTGGCAAAAGTTATTTCGCTTCTTTGTAAAGAGGGAGGTGAATGGATTTCCGGTGGGTTAATTCATGCGGATGGCGGTGAAGATGTAGTGAATTTTATCGGTCAAGGAGAACCACAGGACAAATCAATTAATATTTAATTTAAGAAGGATAAAATGAAACCAATTACAATTACAGATGAAAATTTTGATACTGAAGTTATTAAATCTGATAAACCAGTGTTAATAGATTTTTGGGCCGTGTGGTGCGGTCCATGCAGAATGATTGCTCCTATTGTTGAGGAATTAGCCATTGAATATTCCGGTAAGCTGAAAATAGGTAAGTTAGATGTAGATAATAACCAGCAGACATCTATAAAATATGGCGTTCGGAGCATTCCTACTCTGTTAATATTCAAAGACGGGATGGTTAAAGAAACAATAATCGGGGCGGTTCCGAAAGCTCAAATCGTAAATAAACTAAAAGCCGTTCTATAAAAAATTTCTTACAATTTCTAATTGATAAAATCATTGGAGAACCATGAAAAAAATTATTATAACAGATGCCGTTGATAAAAAGTGTGCAGGTATTTTGGAGAAAGCTGGTTTTGAAGTTACTTATAAACCCGGTATGCCGAAAGAAGAAATTCAAAAAGTAATAAAAGAATTTCACGGAATGGTGGTAAGAAGCGATACGCAAGTAACTCCGGATTTAATTGAGTTAATGGATAATATGGAAGTTATAGGAAGAGCGGGCGCCGGTGTTGATAATATTAATCTTGAAGCGGCTACTCGCAAAGGAATTATTGTTATGAATACTCCCGGCGGAAATACAATTTCTACAGCAGAGCACACAATGGCGTTGATGCTTTCAATGTGTAGAAACATAGCTCAATCAAACCAATCATTACGGGCTGGAAAGTGGGAAAGAAAGAAATTCAGCGGAACGGAATTATCGGGTAAAACACTTGGGGTAATCGGACTTGGAAAAATAGGGCGGGAAGTCGCCATTCGGTCCAGAGCTTTCGGAATGACGGTTATTGGTTATGATCCGGTTTTATCCGAAGAGATGGCTGCAAAGATAGGTGTTTCACTTGTTGACCTTGAAACTGTATTTAAAACTTCAGATGTAATTACTGTTCATGTTCCGTTAAGTGAAGAGACAAAAAATTTATTGTCCGATGAGACTCTTCAAAAATGTAAAGACGGAGTTAAGTTAATAAATTGCGCTCGAGGAGGAATTATAAATGAAGAAGCTTTAGTTAATGCTTTGAATTCGGGCAAAGTGTCTGCTGCCGCGTTAGATGTTTATACAAAAGAACCACCGGAATTTTCGGGAGAATTAATCCAGCACCCAAAAGTAGTGACTACTCCGCATCTTGGAGCATCTACGGATGAAGCGCAGGAGAAAGTTGCCGTACAAATTGCAGAACAGATGGTTGACTTGTTTAATCAAAAAGGTGTCCGCGGTGCTGTAAATGCCGCCGCCGTTGAATCAGCCGGAAGTAAAGAATTAATCCCTTACGTAAAGCTGGCGGAAAATTTAGGGATGCTTCATTCGCAATTAAATAAAGGGCAACTAAAAAAGATAAACATTAATTACAGCGGTGAACTTCTTCATTCATCAATGACATTACTGTCTACTGCAGTGTTAAAAGGATTTTTATCAAAAAAGATGACCGCGGGAGTTAACCTGATTAACGCACCATTTCTTGCAAAGGAAATGGGAATAAAATTGAATGAAACTAAATCTGGCGCAAATTCAAATTACACGAACTTAATGGCGGTGGAATTTATTACCGATAAAGAAACCCGAATGCTTGCTGGAACTGTTTTTGGAAATAACGAAATTAGAGTTGTGCATATAGACGAATTTCATCTGGAGTTAAATCCGGAAGGGAATATGCTTTTCTATGCAAATATTGACAAACCGGGTATGCTTGCAAAAGTCGGCAAAATTTTAGCCGAAGCGAATATCAATATTGCCGGGCTTTCTTTGGGTAGATTAGACGTTGGCAAAAAAGCGTTAACGGTAATTAATGTGGATAGTGAAATCGGTAAAGAAGTTGTTAAATCTATTTCTGAAGTCGGCGGTGTAACGGAAGTTTATGCGATAAAGGTTTAGATAAGTTTTTCTTAGGTATTGTTACGCAGTCAACAAGTAAAACTTAGCCATTAGGGAACTATGATTTCAATTCAAATGCATAGGCTATGTGTGGGATTTCTCCTTCCTACCGGTCGTCGAACAATGACAACTATTTTTTTGTGTCATATCGAAAAATCCGCCGCGGCGGACTCGAGCGCCTGCCCCGTATGCGGGGAGATATCCCATGATAGATATTAGGTATCAGCGCTATGTATGGGATTTCTCCTCCCTTCGGTCGTCGAAATGACAATTGAGCAAAACCTCCGAGGTTTTCCTAAACCTCGGAGGTTTCAATGCATTACTCCAAATTTTATATACTTGACAAAAAAAAGAGTGTGTGGTATTTTTATCGTCGCTTAGTTATCAAAATAATACTTTTATAATCTGGCGCCATAAAAAATATATGGGTTCCGGAAATTTTAATTTAATTATAGACTATACATATGAAAAATAAAATTCTCCTCTTTGCCTTTCTTACTTTAACATCAATTGGATTTGCTCAAGAAAATAAAAATCTTTTTGATTTTGATTATGCTCAATTTGCATACGATTCATCTTCAAATTATGTGGAGTTTTATTACTCGCTTAATCAACAAGCATTTACTGTTAATCCTTCTGATTCAGCAAAATATATGGAGGGCATTCTAAAATTATCACTTGAAGATACCGCATCAAAAAAATTCGTCGTAAATAAAGAGTGGAAGATCAAACACGAGATTAGTGACAGCTTGCATAGTGTAAAGAATTTGGTCGGCTTACTCGATTTTACTCTTCCAAAGGGAAATTACAAATGCATAATTAGCGTTACCGATCTTAATAATGAAAAGAATCAAAAAACAATTAATGATTTTGTTAGAGTTAATCCATTTGCCATTGACAGCCTTGCTATAAGTGATATTCAGCTTGCTTCGATGATTGCGGAAAATAGCCCTGATAAAAATTCTATCTTTTACAAAAATACCTTTGAAGTAACACCAATCCCAACGCTTGTATTCGGCGAAAACATGCCAGTGGTTTATTATTATAGTGAAGTTTATAACCGGTTAAAAAGTAAAAATGACGGATTGTTAAAGTTAAATTGCTTAATTCAAAACAGTCAGGGGAAAGTATTATACAGCAAGGCTAATTTAATTTCAAACAAGGTCGAGTCACAGGTTGAAGTTGGAGCAGTTCCTATTGTTAAATTTCCAACAGATACTTACTTAATGAAAATTGTGTTGATTGACAGCGCCAAAAACTATGGAGTTGTATCATCAAAAAGATTTTTTGTTTATAACCCGAGTATTAAAGTTGTAGATACTGCAACAAACCAACAATCTTTGGTACTAGGAAGTATCTTCGGAGTTATGTCAACTGAAGAATGTGATAATATTTTTAATGAAGCAGTTTACATTGCCACAGCGACTGAAATTGATCAGTACAAAAAATTAACTGATGTTAATGCTAAAAGACATTTCCTTTATGAATTCTGGAAAAAAAGAAATCCAAATTCAGCGATATCGAAAAACCAATATTTTCAGGTATATATGGATCGTGTGAAAGAGGCTAATCAAAAATATGCAAGCTTTAAAACTCCCGGATGGAAAACCGACAGAGGCAGAATTTTAATAATGTATGGTGAACCAAGCGAGATAGATAGATATCCAAACCAAACAGATACTAAACCTTATGAAGTTTGGCAGTACAACGATATTGAAGGCGGCGTAGTTTTTGATTTTGCAGATCTTACCGGCTTTGGCAATTACCAGTTGGTCAATTCGACAAAACGAGGCGAAATGAGCGACGATAATTGGCAGCAAAGAATTTCAACAAATTAACTTACCTAAAGGCTTCAAAAACCTCCGAGGTTTAGGAAAACCTCGGAGGTTTATTTCTATTATAATAAGCAATTCCTTAACTTTACTCTCTAATTTTAAGCAACTTTAAATTTGATGACTGATAAAATTGAATATATTATTTTTATAGCATTCAGTGCACTTTTTAATGTTTTGGGATTAAAAACTTCCAGAAAATTTTCTTATCTGCTTGCTTTTATTTTTTTCTACCTTATTCCAATCAGGAAACAAGTTACGATCGAAAATCTAAAAAAGGCATTCCCTGATTACTCTTCAAAGCGAATTAGAAAAATTGCTTTCGAAAGCTATAGAAGCTTTGCCATTACGTTGATAGAAATTTTATACCTTCCAAATATGACTTCAGATCAGATAAAAAAATTAATCTTATGCGGAAATAATGATTTTATTATTGAAAAATTTAAGGAGAATCGCGGTGTAATTTTGTTATCGGCTCATTTTGGAAATTGGGAAGCAATGGCTGTGTCTTTGAGTTTGCAGTTAAAAATTCCCTTTTACGCTGTTATTAAAGCACAAAGAAATGTACTTGTCTCAGATTGGCTTAACAAGATGAGATCAAAATGGGGAAACAAAATTGTTCCGCTCGGAATTTCTATTCGAAATGTATATAAGGCTTTGAAAGATAAAAATATTATTGCTATGGTTGCAGACCAGCGCGGTCCCGAGGAGGGGATTAGAGTGATTTTTTTCGGAAGGAAAGCAGCTATTTATGCGGGGCCTGCGTCGCTTGCATTAAGGACAAAATCACCTTTGTTTTTTGCTGTATCGGTCAGACAGCCGGATTATTCATACATAACTCACTTTGAAGAAGTGAGTATAGAAAATCTGCCGGAGGATGAAGATGAAAAAATTATTGAGATAAGCCAAAGGCATACTTTACTTTTGGAAGAAGCCATAAGAAGAAATCCTGAGCAGTGGCTCTGGATGCACAAACGGTGGAAATATTAATTGATGTTACGCAACCCTTGGGAAAAATGGAGTAGTTATGGAATATTGGAGTATTGAAGAAGTATTGGAGTTTTGGAATAATGGAATTGAGAGGTTGTTTCTGCGTAAAGTGCTATATTAAGATAAATGGAAAAGATATTAATTATACAAACAGCCTTTATCGGAGATGCAATTTTAACTTTACCGATGATTCAAAAGTTGAATGAGTTTTTTCCCAATTCTCAAATTGATGTGGTCGCAATTCCATCAACAGCAGAAATTTTCTCCGCTTCTCCTTTTGTTAATGAAGTGATTGTGCTGGATAAGAAAAACAAGCATAAGTCTTATTGGGCGCTTATAAGGTTTTCTAAAGGACTTAGGTCAAGGAATTATTCAAGAGTATATTCGCCGCACCGCTCTTTTAGAAGTTCCTTTATTGTGATGAATCTTAACACCAAAGAAACCTACGGATTTTCAACTAGCTCATTTAAGCATGTTTATAAACATTTAATTGATTATAAAACTACTAACCACGAAGTTCAAAGGAACCTGGATTTAATTGGTTATAAATACGACGAAGAAACCTGGCGTATTCAGCCTGATGTAGAAATACCTAAAACCGGAGTGCAAAAAGTTGAAAAATATTTTGCAAATTTGGATTCAAAAAGAGAATTTATAGCTATTGCACCGGGAAGCATTTGGAATACAAAAAAATATCCAATTGAATACTTCGAAGAAATTATAAAGTTTTTAACCGGAAAATTTATTATTATATTGATGGGAAGCGAAAAAGAAAAAAAAATATGCGATGAAAGTGCGTCTAAGTTCGATGAAGATGTAATTTCGGCGGCGGGAAAATTTTCATTGTTAGAATCGATTGAAATTTTAAAGAAAACAAAGATTTTAATTTCTAACGACAGCGCGCCAACGCATTTTGGAATGTGTGTCGGCATTCCCGTATT
>JAKBMG010000182.1 GCA_021831685.1 Bacteroidota bacterium
TAAGCCGGATTCGAAATGACAATTACTTGTATGTCATATCTAAGGAGATTGCCTACCGACAGGCAGGGTCGAATGACAAAAAAAGGATTGTGTCATTTCGACTAAGTCCTCGATGGAGAAATCCCATGTTCAATTCGAACATCTCAGCTTTACAAGGGGATTTCTCACCGGCTTAAGCCGGATTCGAAATGACAATTACTTGTATGTCATATCTAAGGAGCTTGCCTACCGACAGGCAGGGTCTTTGCGTTAAATTTTTATAAAAGATAGTATTTAGAAGTGCCCATAATTATTTTTCCCGTATTGCATAGCGCGGCAAGCCGCAATTTTGAATTCTAAATTTTGAATTTTGAATGAAACGCAACGAAATTTATCATAAAAAATATCTTGACATAAAAAACAAAGATTTAAACGGCAATACTATAATCCCTTTTTTGAGTTCATTCCTAAGCAAGAAATTCACTTTGACAAATTTGTCACATCTTCAATTACGAATTTTTCTCTCTACCCTTCTTTCTTTTACTTTTATCCCTTTGAAAATTACCGGTTAATCCGTTAATTTGAACTGACAGTAATTCAATTTTCAAGGAATACATGAAGAACAAAAAGTTTGTTATTATCGATGCAATGGCTCTAGCATATAAAGCTTATTTTGCTTTTATAAATCGTCCATTAGTTACATCTAAAGGCGAACCTACTTCGGCTGTGTTTGGATTTATAACTCAACTCTTAAAAATTTTGGAAGATACAAAACCCGATTACCTCGCCGTGGCTTTTGATTCAAAAGAAAAAACTTTCCGGCACGATAAATATGAAAACTATAAATCTTCTCGGTCGGCTATGCCGGACGATATGATCCCCCAGATAGACCGTATTAAAGAAATAATTGAAGTACTGCACATACCCATCTATATATTGCCCAAGTATGAGGCAGATGATATTATCGGCACTGCAGTTTTAAGAGCTGAAGAGTTGGGATTGGAATCCTATGTAATAACTCCCGATAAAGATTTTAATCAAATGGTAACCGATAAAGTAAAAGTAATAAAACCGGGTAAGACTACAGATGAAAATGTAGTATATGATGTTGCAAGAGTAAAAGAAGAGTTTGGATTTGAACCCAAACAGATGATTGATTACCTTGCACTGATAGGCGATTCATCGGATGATATTCCCGGAGTAAAAGGAATCGGTCCTAAAGGCGCAATTCCTCTTATACAGAAGTACGGCTCAGTGGAAGAGATATATAAGCATATTGACGAAATTGATAAAGCCGGAATAAAAGCAAAGCTTATTGAAGGTAAAGAGAGCGCTTTTATATCAAAAGACCTTGCCACCATTCATTGCGAAGTTCCTCTTGAAATGAATTTTGATGACGCAAAATTTGAAACACCTGATTATGAAAGATTAAGAAAAATATTTGTAGATCTTGAGTTTAAAAACTTATATAGCAGACTTCTGACTATATACGGAAATAATGCGCAGAGTGTACCTCTGGAAATTTCCAATCAAGAGATTTCTTCATTTGACAAGACAAAGGTTAAGTATGAGTTGATCACGGGTTCAGAAGCTGCAAAACGGCTTGCTGGCGTTTTAAAGAAAGTAGAATTATTCGTCTTTGATACGGAAACAGATTCATTGGATATTTTGAATATAAACTTAGCCGGCGTCTCTTTTTCAACTAAAGCAGGCGAAGGATTTTTTGTTGCTGTAAATCCTTTCTCCTCCAAAAAAGATCTCTTTAGCAAAGACTTAAATGATAGATTGAGCGTAGATGAGTTTGTTAAAATATTTAAGCCTCTATTTGAGGATAAGTTAATTAAGAAGGTTTGCCAGAACGGAAAATACGACATCGGAGTTTTAAGGAGTTATGGAATTGAAGTAAATAACTTTTACTTCGATACAATGCTGGCAAGTTATATTATTGATCCGGATGAGAAACACGGAATGGATGAACTTGCTCAGAAATATCTTCACTACAAGCCAATTCCTCTATCTGATTTAATCGGGGAAAAGAAAGATCCAACAAAGATTTTTGATGTTAATCCAAGCGAGCTTTCCAATTATTCAGCTGAAGACGCTGATATAACTTTTCGTCTTTATGAAATATTGAAGCAAGAAATTGAAAAGAATAATCTAACGAAACTTGCTTATGAAGTTGAGTTCCCTCTTGCCCCGGTGCTTGAGGATATCGAGCGGGAAGGAATACGGGTTGACGAATCTGTGTTGAACATATTGAGTCGTGACTTACAGATTCTTCTTGATAATTATACAAAGAAAATATTTGAATTAGCCGGAGAAGAATTCAATATAAATTCTCCTCAGCAGATGCAAAAAATTATTTTTGATAAACTTGGTCTTCAAAAAGGAAAGAAAACTAAGACCGGTTTTTCTACAGATGCCCGCTCTCTCGATGCCTTAAGAGGAGAGCATGAAATTATAGATATTATTTTGGATTACAGGCAGGTATCTAAATTAAAGTCGACTTATACAGACTCCCTTCCGGGATTAATAAATAAACACACCAGACGAATTCATACAAGTTTTAATCAAACTGTAGCTGCAACTGGAAGATTATCGAGCAATGAACCTAATCTTCAAAATATTCCGGTAAGAACAGAGATGGGAAAAGAAATCCGTAAAGCATTTATTCCAAGAGATAAAGATTATGTGATTTTAAGTGCGGACTATAGTCAAATTGAATTAAGAATTATGGCAAGTATTTGCGGCGACGAAGGTTTAACAAAAGCATTTAAGAATGGAGAAGATATTCACCGAAGCACAGCAGCATTAGTATTTATGGTAAAGCCTCAGGATGTTACTCCCGATATGCGAAGGAAGGCTAAGGAAGTAAATTTTGGAATTCTTTACGGCATCGGTGCATTCGGATTGAAAACAAGGCTTGGAGTAACCCAAGCACACGCTAAAGAAATTATCGAAACATATTTTAATACTTTTAAGCGAGTCAAAAATTTTATGGACGATTCTGTCATAAAAGCACGTGAAAAAGGATTTGCCGAAACGCTGCTTGGAAGAAGAAGATTCCTAAAGAATATAAACAGTAACAACCGTGTGGTTCGTCAATTCGAGGAAAGGGTTGCGATAAATATGCCTATTCAGGGAACCGCAGCGGATATGATAAAGATTGCGATGATAAATATTTATAAAGAGTTGAAGAGGAAAAAGGCAAAGACTAAAATGGTATTACAAGTGCATGATGAACTTCTGTTTGATGCGCATAAAGATGAAGTTGAAGAATTAAGACCTATGATTAAAGAATTGATGGAGAACGCTATGCCGATGAATGTACCGATTTTAGTAGAAACTGGTATTGGCGATAACTGGCTTGACGCACATTGAAAATAAATGTGAGCTTATAATGTATTGTGTCATATCGAAGGAGTCTTCGACTGAGATATCCCATGTTTATTGCGGGCTGCGAGCTTGTACTTGGGATTTCTCCTCCCTGACGGTCGTCGAAATGACAACTATTTTTTATGTCATATCGAAGGATCCGCCGCGGCGGACTCGACTGAGATATCCCATGTTCAACTCAGGTAACTGGCTTTACAGGGGATTTCTCCTCCCTGACGGTCGTCGAAATGACAATTACTTATCTGTCATATCGAAGGAGCCTGCCTGCCGACAGGCAGGGTCGTCGGAATTGCCAAAGTGATTGGTAGGATATCAATTAAAACATATAATAGCAGCCCACGAATTCTATTCGTGGGATAACAAATCATAAGCAATGCATTTTAACCGATTCATCGGTTTATCGAATGCCGTATGGATAATGAACCAATGTTATAAATTCTTGTCCATATTTAAATGTTAAGTTGATGCCAATGTGATGGGACTGAATTTGTTTTGTAGTAATTTAGCTATTAATATTTTGTTTCTGTCTGGCGGCAGGCAAGTCTAACGGAACTGGAATAATCAAAATAATTATTTTCAATTTGAATTTTAATAAAGAAAAAATAAAGAAAATACTCTGTATTAAACCGCGCGGGATTGGGGATATTGTCCTTTCGACAATTATTCTTGACAATCTTGCTGCGTACTTCCCTTCCGTTAAGATCGATTACTTGGTCGAGGATTTTGCAAAAGAATCTTTACAGAATAATCCGCTTGTGAATAAAATCTTTACAATGAAACAAGCAGAGTTTCCCCTTAAAGTTGCTTTGCGGATTAGAAAAGAAAAATATAATCTTATCCTGGATTTATGGTCTAATCCGAGAAGCGCACAGATTACTTTCTTATCAGGAGTAAAATATCGCGTTGGTTTTGCATATAGAGGCAGAAAGTACGCCTACAATCTTTTAGCTTCGTCAAGCCGCGGAGATCATCATTCGGCAGAACATAATCTTGAATTGTTGAAGCCGCTTGATATCCCGGTCATTTCTAAGAAAATTCATTATTACGTATCTGAAAAAGATAATTCTGCAGGCAAGGAATTTATTCTGAATAATTTCACTGCGAATGAATCTGTCATTGGTATAATTCCATCTGGCGGTTGGGCTTCAAAAAGATGCGATGCTTCGAAATGGGTAGAAATTTGCGAAGCAATTTCTTCAACATATAAGACCAAATTCTTGATCCTTTGGGGACCCGGTGATGAGGAAGATGCGAATTACATTAAAAGTCATCTGCCGGATAAAGCAATTCTTGCGCCTGCTACCGATTTATCGTCAATGTCGGATCTTATAAATAATTGTACTATCGTATTGGCAAATGATAGCGGTCCTATGCATATATCTGCTGCTTTAGGAATTCCTACTCTCGGATTATTCGGTCCGACTAATCCAATAATGCATGGTCCATATTCCGATAAATCAGATTACGTAATTAAAGAAGATTTGTTTTGTATCATCTGCAATCTGCAGCAGTGCCGTTACAGACACGAATGTTTTATTGATTTATCTTTAGAAAAAATATTAGAAAAAGTAGAGTCGTTAATCTTAAAAAATAATCTTTCCCTGGTCAAGAAATGAAGAAGATCGAACTTTTTCTAAGGAAAATTCTTTTGAACATTTTATTGAGCTTCCGTTATTCCTCTAAACCGGAGAAGGTAGATTACCAAAATGCAAATTCTAAAATCTTGTTTATTAGATTGAATCGAATCGGCGATGCGCTGGTTGTCACTCCACTAATTCACGAAATCCGGCAAGCGGTGAAAAGTAAAATATTTCTACTTGCTGACAGAAAAAATTATTTTATATTTGAGAATAATGAGGACGTTGATCAGGTCATCATCTTTGAAAAAGGAATTAAGGGAATATTAACTGTTCTGAAATTCATCAAAGATAATAAGATTAATACTGTTGTTGATTTGCACGACGATGTTTCAACTACGGTAACATTTCTAATCGCCTTTTCTAAAGCATCAAACAAATTTGGTTTAGAGAAAGAAAATAAAAAAATATATACTAAAACAGTTCCTAAGCTTAATCCTAAAAGTTACCATGTAGTAGAAAGAATATTAGAGATATGTAAATTGTTCAGTAATAATTGTAAAAAAGAAGATATCAATATCCGGTATCCGGTTCAGAAGAGTTCGGAAGTTAACACAGCTAAGTTTCTGCGAAATAATAATTTAGATGGCATCTTCTTAGTTGGCGTAAACATCTCGGCAGGCAGCGGCGCAAGATTTTGGGGAGTTGAAAATTATAAAAAATTATTTTCTTTTCTTTCTACATTTAACTTAAAATATGTGTTGCTAACTGCGCCTGACGATATAGAATTAGCCGGGCAAATATCCGAAGGAAAGACCAAGGTTTATTTTTCCAAGAATTATAATGAGTATGCTGCGATGATTTCACGACTAAATCTACTATTTACTCCCGACACTGCAGCGGTTCATTTAGCATCTGCTTTTAAGGTGCCGGTTTTCGGTATTTACGTAAAATACAATACGAACGATATGATTTGGTCACCTTATCGCTCAAAATTTGATTGCATAATTACTGAAGCGCCAAACTTAAGAAACGTTACTTTTGATGAAGTTAAGACAAAATTTGAGCCGTTTTTAAGAAATATACTTTTAGAAAATGTTAAACAATAATTCAATAAATCCGTTTTCTTTAGCAAGAAGAATTAACAGACCATTAATTTTGGACGGTGCGATGGGAAGTATGCTTCAGAAAAAGGGATTAAAAAGCCAGGGCTCTATGTGGATGTCTATGGCTAACTTAGAAGACCCGGAGCAAGTATTCCAGATTCACAAAGAATATATATTAGCAGGCGCAGATATTATTACTACAAATACTTTCCGCACTAATCCCGAAGCGGTAAAGGGTTTTAATAAGAGAATAAATAAAAATAAATTAGTCAAAATTGCAGTAAACTTAGCCATACAAGCTGCAAATGGTTTGCCGGTATTCATTGCTGGTTCAAACGCCCCTGCTGAAGATTGTTATCAACTCAGACGAAATTTAACGTTAACAAAATTAGAAGCTAATCACCATAAACATATTGAATTACTTATAGATAGTGGATGCCACTTCGTCTTGAATGAAACACAAAGTCACTTTGACGAAGTTAAGATAATCTGTAAGTATTGTTCAAAGAATTCTATCCCCTACGTCATCAGTCTGTTTGTTGACGAAAGTCTAAATTTACTATCAGGTGAATCATTAAAGACTGCGATTGAATTTATCCGGAATTATAACCCATTAGCTATAGGTGTCAATTGCATAAAACCTGATACATTCATGAGACTGTACACAAAGAATAAATTTGATTTCAACTGGGGTGTTTATCTTAATGCCGGCAAAGGTTCATTCACTGACGAAATTATAGTTACAGGTACTTCGCCGGATGAATATTCTAATTTGTTTAAGAATATTCTTCTAAAATCTCCTTCATTTGTGGGAGGGTGCTGCGGCACAACACCTAATCATATAAAATCACTCAAGAGATTACTAGATGGAAAAAATAGAATTTAAAGCTCCGGCTAAAATAAACTTTGGATTGAATATAACCGGGGAAAGACCGGATGGTTATCATAATATTGAAACGATTTTTTATCCTATAAGCCTATTTGATAAAATAAATTTCGTTAAGTCTGATGAGAATTCCTTTTCATGCAGTAATCATACGCTTGAATTAGACAGCAGCAATTTGGTCATAAAGGCAAAGGAAATATTGGAAAAAGAATCCCACCGAATATTTTCAATGAAGATTTATTTAGAAAAAAATATCCCCGTCGGGGCAGGAATGGGAGGAGGAAGTTCAGATGCAGCGGCGACTTTGCACTCCATTAATTTGCTTTATAATTTGGATTTATCAAAAGAGCAGCTAAATAAAATTGCGCTGCAGTTGGGTTCAGATGTGCCATTTTTTCTTGATCCAAGGCCAAGTTTTGCATACGGTCGCGGAGAGATCCTGAGCGTTTTAGATTTCACTATTGACTTCCCTATTCTAATTGTAAATCCGGGAATTCATATATCAACAAAGTGGGCTTATCAAAATATCATTCCTAAAAATCCGGCTAAAAGTCTAAATGAAATTATTCGGCATGAGCTTGATTTTTCAAAATTAGACGGAATAATAAAAAATGATTTTGAAGAAGTAGTGTCCAAGAATTATCCGGAAATAGGGCAAATTAAAAAAGAGATGTATAACCTTGGCGCATTATTTTCCTTAATGACCGGAAGCGGATCAACAGTTTTTGGTATTTACGAGAATGGGGCTAAAGCCATGGAAGCAGAAATATATTTCCGTAAAAGATATTTTACACACCTCCAATTATGAATGAGTTCAATCTAATTACTTCACCGCAGGTTCTAAATATTCTATACAACCTTTATTGGCATTAAGCCTTATATTTATTCCAAGCGGAATGGTTAGGTTATCCTTAATGTGGCCATGTCTAAAATTATAAACCACAGGTATTTTCAGCTTTGCAAAGTAATCTTCAATAACTTCGTTTAGAGTTAAAGTTTTTTTTGTAGGATCTTTTTCATTACAATCGATAAAAGCTCCCAATATTATTCCGCTGACTTGATTAAATACTTTTGCAAGTCGAAGTTGATTCAACATTCTATCAATTCGATAAGGCGCTTCTCCAATTTCTTCTAACATCAAAATTTTATCTCTCATCGGAGGTAGAAATTTTGTCCCGACAAGGGAAGTAATTAATGATAAATTGCCGCCAATAATTCTTCCATTCTTATCTCCCTTTGTTAACTGAAAAATTTTTTCACCATTAAGGCACACTACCTTACCTATTTTCTTATTCGTTGTTACCATCATCCAAAAATTCTCTTCAGCAGAAGGATCGACTTCATTATGAAAGTCTACGGCAACCATAGGTCCTGCAAAAGTTACCAAGCCTGCTCTTGTAAAAAATGCCATTTGAAGTGCAGTTATATCGCTGTAGCCAACAAATATTTTTGGGTTCATTCTGATAAGATTATAATCAATTTTATCAAGAAGCCGTGTTGAACCATATCCGCCTCGAATGCTTATAATTGCTTTTACATCTTTTTTCTTAAACATATAATGAAGATCATTAAGCCGTTCTTCGTTGCTGCCGGCTAAGTAACCTTGGGATTTCCCGACATTCTTTCCGACTTCAATTTTGTATCCCAACTTTTCGAAATATTTTACTCCGGTTTCAACCTTAGTTAGATCATCGGCAGAAGATGCAGGGGAAATAATTCCTATTAAATCACCTTTTGTCAATTTTTTTGGTCTAATTATCTTCATTAAAATTACCTTTAATAGTTAATTAATTTAATTTAAGAAATGCTATATTAGTAAACAACAATTTTATCCATAAAATTATAATATTTAACGGTTTAGCTATGAAAAAAAGCGAACTTGCAAAAAAAGCGGCAAAAATTAAATTTCTTTTAACCGATAATGACGGAGTTTTAACTGATACGGGGGTGTATTACTCTATCCGGGGCGAAGAATTAAAAAGATTCTCTATTCGTGATGGTATGGGAGTAGAGCGTTTAAGAGATTTGGCAAAAATTCCGACAGGGATAATTACCGGTGAAATTTCGGGAACAATAAAAAAGCGTGCCGAGAAGCTTCAAATTACAGAATTATACATCGGTGTTAAGGAAAAGCACAAACTTTTCGGTAAAATTCTAAAGAAGAACAAGCTGCAGCCGGAAAATGTGGCATTTATAGGAGATGATATGAATGATTACGAATTATTAAAAATGGTAGGACTTTCAGCTGCGCCTGCAGATGCAGTCGAGAATATTCGAAATATTGTCGATTACATATGCACAAATAAAGGGGGTAACGGCGCTTTCAGAGAATTTGCAGAGTTAATAATTCAACTCAAATAGAAGTTATTCTAAAAAAGACCCCATACAATCATTAACAGCACCTGAAAGATGCTGGACAATCTCCCTACAATGTATGAGATTGCTCTGGCCTCTCCTCGTTTTTATTGAACGCTGCTATAGAGCCTTGAATGAAAAATCTGTTCAAGGTGTTACTTAGGTGAATGAGAGTGTGCCATTTTTGTCACACTATTTTTTCTGTAATATTTAGGTAAGATTTATAGGCTTGGTGGAGGCCTGTTATAGGCCTAGTAGAAATGGAGAAAATTTAGACAAAAAACAGGGAGAAAAAGAGTAAGGTGTGACAAAAATGGCAGAGAAATTTCTTCCACTCCTTCGGAGTTTTATTTTTATGTTTGCCTTGCGTGCTTTGCTATAATACTGTCATCCCTTGGGATTATTTTTTATTTATTCTCGAATAGGCGGCATTATTATTTTATTTCAGAAAAAAGTCTGATATATTGGCACACACTCATCTAAATATAAACCCCCTTAGTAATAAAAACTTCCTCTACCGCTTATATAATTTTATTCGCTAATTTGTCTTGACTGCAATTGCCTACTGCTTTATTGCCTATTGACTCACTGCCTACCGCCTGCCTCCTCTTTTCCTCTAATCTACTTTCGCTTTCTATGTTTACAATTATTTCCATTTAGTTGCATAAATATCCCTTATATCTTGAATAAATGGCGTATTATGATATATGCTTGCATTTATATACAAAAAATATTTGACAAATAATTATTTATTTTATAAATTAGCCGTCAATAATTTAACAATTAGAATAATTATTCATAGGCAAGGCTAAATGATTTCAGTCGGTATCATCGGAGGTAGTGGTTATACAGGTAAGAAACTAGTCCAATTTTGCAATAATCATCCATTTATTGAAGAATTTGTAGTTTATGGTAATTCATCAGCCGGACAAAGTTTATCAAGCTTGTTTCCGGAATTTGATAATATTATACAGAATTCTGCAATCGGCAGTATGGATAATTTAGGTGAGCATGATTTATATTTTATTGCATTACCGCACGGCGAAGCATTGAAGGTCGTGCCGGAATTGATTTCAAAAGGTAAAAAGGTTATTGACCTTGGCGGTGATTATAGGTTAGATTCCAAAGAGGAATATGAATTATGGTACGGTAAAACGCATACATCGCCCGAGCTTTTGAATTCCAAAATTTATGGATTAGCAGATTACCAAAGTATAGATTTCACCGGTGCAAATTTAATAGCCAACCCCGGCTGCTATCCAACGGCAACACTGCTTTCATTAATTCCGTTTGTAGATTCATTTGGTGATGAAATTATCACGGCTAGCACAGTAGCATATTCCGGAACAAGCGGTGCAGGTAAAACTCCAAAGCAAGAGTTATTAATGTCCGAGATGGACGGGAATGTATCAGCCTATAACCTAAACAAGCACAGACATCAACCGGAAATTTTACAGATGCTAAAGACATTTGAATTTAATTCCCCTTTTTCTTTT
>JAKBMG010000091.1 GCA_021831685.1 Bacteroidota bacterium
TCTATTACCTTTCTTGCAATGTGAGAACTCATCGGGGCGCCACCTTCGTTCGCTTCGCGTATTGCCTCAAGTAGTTTTGACGGTGGAGTTTTCTTTACTAAATATCCGCTTGCTCCGGCACATAACGCTTCAAATATCAAATCATTCTCTTCGTATACAGTTAATACTAATATCGTCAAGTCCGGCAGTAATTTCTTTACTTCTTTTATTCCCTCGATTCCATTCATGCCCGGCAATCCTATATCCATTAACAATACGTCGGGCTTTAGGCGTTCGATGTTCTTTAACATCAGCTCACACTTTAGATAAGCACCTATGCATGAATAACCTTCCGTACCATCTATCAGCATCTTTAAGCCTTCGCGTATGGTATCGTTATCTTCAACTACTATTACTTTGATCGTTTTATTCTCCATTATACTTGTCTGCCGACAGAGAGTGTTGCACAACTCTCCTATTTAGTCTCGAACGTAAAGAGAGGTCTCAAACCTGTCTAAAATGGGATTTCTCAGTCGAAGACTCCTTCGAAATGACATTTTGGAGTTGTGCAACAGTCTCGACAGGCAGGTCTGAACTAAGACCACATATTACTTTTTATCTTTTGTGAATCTATGATTATTCAGATATCGAGTCTACTACACAAACAGAGGTTTTTTAAAAAATAATCAAATAAAATGATTATAAAGCTACCTAAATGGGTAGAGTCAAAATAGAATGGTTAGACAAATCAGACAATGCCTTCTCTAATGGCTTTGGCTACAGCTTCTGATTGCGAGTGTACATGCAGCTTTTTGTATATATTCCTGAAGTGAAATCTCACTGTCTCTATGCTTATGAAAAGAGAGTCTGCTATTGCTTTGAAACTATTTCCTTCCACTAATCCGCTAAGAATTTCTTTTTCTCTCGGCGTTAATATACTTTCGGTCTTTTTTTATCCCCTCGATTCCATTCATGCCCGGCAATCCTATATCCATTAACAATACGTCGGGCTTTAGGCGTTCGATGTTCTTTAACATCAGCTCACACTTAAGATAGCCCCTGAAAGGAAGAGAGAAAATGTTTAAATTTGTGCAAAAGCATAGAAATAGCTTAGATATTCCCAAGAGGTATTCATTTTTCCCGGATGCTTAATAAGCAGCGATCCTTTACTTACTTCAATATCATTATTTGGTACGGCTTCAAATCGATTTTGTAATGGTTGTTATCGCCGGATATTTTCTCGCCGTTAATCTTTTTGCCATCTACCAAATTTGTAAGTGCCTTGCTGCTGCTTGCTTTGCTCAGTTTTACTTTAACGAGTTTCTTCACGTTGTTGTTGTTTATAATAATCGATACTTTTTTTCCGTTAAGACTTCTGCTGTATCCGAGAACTTTATTTAGATTATCAATCATGAAAAATTTTAAATCGCCCCTCGATAAAGATTTATTTTCTTTTCTAATGGAAATTAGGTTCTTATACCAGTTGAAAAGGTTCTTGTCAAAGACAACCTTATCCGGCTTTCGTTCTCTTTGAAGCGGATCAGAGACCTCATCATCATATTTTAAGTTTTCCCATACCATCGGCTTGCGGCAGTCCGGATCATCTCCGCCCCACATGCCGGCTTCGTCGCCGTAATAAATCATAGGTGCACCGGGCATGGTCATTTGTATCCCTGCGATTAATTTCTGTTTAAGTAATTCTGTTTTATTCGGCTTGCGGACTTTGTAATCTTTGTTCTGACCGGGGTTTGCGTAGTGGTCAAACCATATGTCCGGGTTAACTATTTGCGAGCCGATCCTGTCAACGTCATGGCTGTCGACAAGATTCTGCAGCACGTAGAAATTATCCTTAGGATATTCCTCTATTAATGTTTTAATACTGTCTGCAAATGCTTCGGGAGAAATCTGATTTTTGACGTCTGCGACGAATTCTTTAACTGCTCTTGCAAATCTGTAATTCATAACTCCGTCGAATGTATCTCCCTGAAGCCAGGGCGCTGCATTAAACATCTTATCGTTTTGCCAGTCTTGCCACCATATCTCGCCGGTAATGTAAGCCTGCGGATTAATTTCTTTAACCCAAGTTCTGAAAACCTTCCAGAATTTTAAATTGATTTTTTCTGCCACATCAAGCCGCCAACCGTCAATGCCATTTGCAGGATTACCGTTTGGAGCCATCCATCTCTTTATAATTTCATGAATATGATTTGCAAAGCCGTCCGCAAGGTCATACTTACCGTTTTTATTTATTTCGGGAAGATCTTTTACGCCTGCCCAACCCTGATAGTCAAATTCATTTTGCGGAGTTTTGGGATCGTCCCACGATTTTATTATGAACCAATTCTTATAAGGAGATTTCTGCTGGTTCTTAACGACATCCTGGAAAGCCCAGAACGAAGTCCCGACATGATTGAATACGCCGTCGATTATTATTTTCATACCGCGCTTATGGACATCTTTGATAAGCTTTAAGAACAACTTGTCTGCTGAAGTCCATTTCCATGTTTTGGGGTCAGCAGGGTTCTCAGTCGCCCAAATTTTTTCATCGCCTTTAGGATCAGGTCCGAAATTATTATCTACATGATGATACATCCTTGTATCGTACTTATGCAGCGAAGGCGATTCAAAGATGGGATTAAGATAAATTGCAGTAATGCCGAGCTTCTGCAAATAATCGAGATGATCAATGATGCCTTGAATGTCTCCACCGTATCGTCGAGTGCCGGCATTCCAGTAAAAATCATGACCGTTTGCTTTCTCCCAAGGCTGCAGCTTATACCAGTCTGAAGTCCATGGAGTAATCTTCCAGCCTTTCGAAGTTTTATAAGGCCATGCGCCTTCCATATCATGCGGCGTTGGATCATTGTTTTTATCTCCGTTGGCAAACCTTTCCGGAAATATCTGATACCAGACGGCATCCTTAGCCCAATCGGGTACCCGAGAAATTTCTTTTCCTGATTGTGCTAGTGCACTTAACGAAATCAGAATGTCAGCAATAAGAATAAGGTAAATTGTCTTTTTCATTTATTCATTCAAAAATAATGTTTGAGATTTTGCTATTGAAGATCCGTACTCTATGGTTCTTCGGGTCTTGCAGTTGGCTTTGATTTACAAATCAGCCGGAAAACTTTGATGCCATTTTAATATCTTTGTCTGTTGAATCGTAATAGAATTAATTGCTTAGTAAAGCTTCCAAATATCTGTTTAATAGCTTATTTTATGCCTTAAGATGGGTCAATGAAAACTCTAAGGCGCCAATTGAAACTATTTTAACAGTTTTATGCTAAGCAATTTCTTATTTACACAACAAGTTTAAATGTAATAAAATTATACCTATTTTGAAATTTATTTTTAATTAAAATATCTAAGAAACTTTTCCAATAATTAGGGTTTGCTGAAATTCTATTTTAGCTACTCCATCCAAACGCCACACCGGTGCCAGAAGGAATAAGCGCTTTATTACTACTATTTATTTTATTGACTACTTTTTTAACTTTTTTTGTAAGTAAAATAAAAAAGAAAAAAATATTGGCTGACTTTGTCAGTCTTACTAAATTCATTACGAAAAAGATTGCCGCTATCCAGCTTTCCGATGTACCTTGTCTTTTTGCTCTGTAATGCTCTTGCAATGATATTTTCACACAGCCTCTAAAGGCGAGGGTTTTTGCCCTCCAATCCCCGTACGAGACAATAAAAAAAGGCTGCCCTTTATGAGACAGCCTTTATTGATTATGGAGAGAGAAATTTAGTTTTTAATGATTTTATAAGTTAGTTTTGACGGATCAAATCTAATTGTATAGTTACCATCAGCCGATAAAGCTATATTGTCACCGCCTGCCTTAAGACCGCCGTTTTTATTTCCATCATCACCATAATTAAGGGTCCAATCATCATTTGCCCTAAACTTAAATTCGCCGGCTTTAAAATCACCGGTGATTTCCCACATTTTACGCTGACCATTATAGTTCATGTTCACATCTGTCGACCAATCATATGGCGGGATTGAAGAACCAATAATTCCCCAGTCATCAGTCTTAGTTAAAGATATTGTCAAAGCGTTAACATCGATAGTAAGAACATACACACCGTTATCAACAGTAAAGTTGCTTGCACTGGAATTGGTGCTGCAAGTACCGCTGTAATCGTTGCCGGTTTTTATCAATGTTGCAAAGCCATAATTAGTATGATTCCAATCAGGATTGCTGGTAACCTTAAAGTTTGTTTGACTGCCTGAGGTATTTACTAATCTTACAATACTCGTGTAAGTTGAATTAAAATCGTACGAATATAATAAGCTATAAGTGTCTGCTGCTTTATCCGGAGCCCAACCCTGATAATCGCCCGGCACATATACCATCGGATAATTTATTACTGCATCATAGGGAATCAAACTCGTTGATTTGACAGCAGAAAAAACCGTATCCACATTAGGGCTAACAGTTGCGGCGACTCTGTAATATACAGTAGCGCTTGTACCAATGGCATAATTCCAGGATAATATTAATGTGTTTACATCGCTGACTTTGGCCGTTCCGCTCAAGGTCTGTGTAGTAAAGAGAGCAGACACATTCTTGGAGAAATCTTGAGTGGGGGATACTTGGACAATATAAGTAATAGAAGCGGGAAAGCCGAAATTAGCTGCAGACCAGGAAAACGTCATTAGGCTATCGGCATAATTTACATTAAACTGTCCGGGGAATGACATATCAGATAGTGTAGACTTAGTAGGATTTGAGCTAATAACCGGTTCGGTTATATCTCTATTGCAAGAAGCCAACAGAAGCCCGAGCATAAATATTAATAGTGAAGCAAATTTTATTTTTTTCATTTTTATCTTCCTTAAACTATAATCTTTCATTTTTTAATAGCCCGGATTCTGTACCAAATTCGGGTTTGCATTTAAGTCGTTTGTGGGTATTGGATACAAATCCCTGTAAGAAGCAGTCTGAATTCCATTTGGAGCATCTCCTTTCCATTCCCAAACATAAGAGCCGTTAGTAAATTGTCCGAAACGGATTAGATCAGTTCTTCTATGACCCTCCCAATATAATTCACGTCCGCGTTCATCCAAAATAAAATTTAATGTTAACTGAGAAGCAGTAATATCCGCCGAGTTGTTGCCATAGGCGCGTTCTCTAATAGCATTGATATAATTAACGGCAGTTCCTATATCGCCGCCGGCACCGCCTCTAAGCACTGCTTCAGCGTACAGCAAATAAGCATCAGCCAAACGGAACATAGGAAAATCGGTACTAACAAAAGTAGCGTGAGCATCCGGGGCAGGACCACCGTTTGCGGTAACGTTCTTAAACTTGTCTACACCGATTCCTTGAGTGAACGTGCTGACATTAGTTATATCCCATTGCCAGCTTGAAGGAGCAAAGTAGAACATTGCTCTTTTATCAGCACCCTGATATTGTGGATTTGTATTAAAATCATTTTGGGTTACATTAAACTTGGAAACAAAGTCCTTAATAGTTCTGATACCGCCCCAGCCGCCGTCTATTCCATTCAACGGCATGCCGTCACCGTTTAAAGCGTGTATAATAAAAGTCATTCCTCCGTATTGCTGGGTGTTTTGTCCGTCAAAAGCAATCGGAAAAATAATTTCGGGGCTGGTGTTATTATCAGCATCGAACAAATGCGCATAATTGGGGTCCAGCGAATACCCGGCAGAAATTACTTTGTTAAGATAAGTGAGTGCGTCGGAATATCTTTCTGTTCCTGTATATACTTTAGCATTCATATATAATTCCGCAAGTAAAAACCAGTCTGCTCCTCTGTCTGCTCTTGCATATTCGTTTTGCCTTGCAGGAACAAGATCGTTTTCGATATCTTTTAGTTCACTTTCAATGTATTTAAAGAGATCGACACGAGTAATTCTCTTTGGGAAGAATGCACCGGGTAAATCGGCTTCGGTAATAAAGGGAACATTACCAAACATATCAATAGCATGCCAATAAGCAAGAGCACGTATGAAACGCGCTTCGGCTTTATAATGCGTCAGGTCTGTAAGAAAAGTTCCGGAGGCTGAGCTCATACCTTTATCAACATTTCTAATGAATTCGTTGCTGATAGCTATGGTATAGAATATTCTCGAGTAGAGAGCTGCAATAAATACGTCATTGGGCGACCAGGTCTGCCAATGAAAGTCTTTAATTGTGGCATCATCCCAAGCCATAATTGCCTCATCGGTAGGAAGTTCCTGTAAGTCCCAATATTGACGAAGGTAATTACCAAAGTTCTCATCAATACCCTGGATATCAGGGTTTCCGCCGCCGCCGCCCATTTGTCCGCTTATGGCAAAGCTGGCATATAATTTAGCGAGCGCTCTTTTATATGATGCCGGATCCTTAAATACATTATTTGCCGTATTTATATTTGGATCAATGGGATTCACATTCAAATCTTTTGTACAGGACGAAAGCAAGAATGTTACCATTATTATCAGCAGGGTCAAAAATGTATATCTTTTCATTTTCATTTTCCTTCCTAAAAATTAATAATTAAGACTAACTGATATCATGTAGGTACGTGCTCTTGGGTAGATATTGTTATCAATACCATTATCAACCTCTGGATCCAATCCGGTGTACTTAGTAATAGTAAATACATTTTGTACAGTTAATGCAACACGTCCGCTAACATTATTTCCGAGCAAGGAAGGGAAGTTGTAACCAAGGCTGACATAATCCATTTTGAAGAACGAGGCATTCTCCAAATAAACGCTGGACCAATACTGCGCAGTTGTAAAATTTGTTTTGTTGACAGCAGTTAAAATATTTGCTGTATATCCGCTTTGATTATAAACATTCTGATATAATGCCATATTTGATGCATTGTTGTTATAGACATAATTACCTAAGCTCAATCTGCCGGAGAAGCTTAAATCGAAGTTCTTATAATTAAATGTAGAAGATATACCGATTAAATAATCCGGAGCCGGCGATTTATAATAAACTTTATTCAATTCATTTCCGGCTACGTTTCCTCCCTGACCGCTATGATCAACATATAAGCCTTCAACGGGCATGCCGTTTGCATCATATACCTGTGTAAACAGGAAGAATACGTTTGCCGGATATCCTATCATATATTTCTGAACTGTATTTCCAACTCCGCCTGCTATATTGCCGGTATTAACCCCAGGATATGAAGGATTATTGATTAAGGTTAATTTAGTTATTTCGTTTTTATTATATGTTAAATTTGTCCCAAATTCCCAGGAAAAATCCCGCGTTATAATTGGGGTAATTTCCAGAGAAAGTTCGACGCCTTTGTTTTCCATAGAGCCAACGTTTGTAAGCAAATAGTTTGAGAAGTTGCTGCCTACAGGAATAGGTATGGTGTTCAATAAATTATCGGAGGTATTTTTGTATACATCGATAGAACCGGATAATCTATTTTTTAGTAATGTAAAATCAAGTCCGGCATTTAAAGAAGTTAGGGTTTCCCATTTTATATTTGCATCATAGGCATCCGGACGAAGCGTAGAATAAAATTTGTCTCCGAACTGATAATAAGCTCCTGCAGTGCTGGCTGTATAAGTAGGAATATAAGGATAGTAATTATTACCAATATCTTGCTGCCCGGCTTTTCCCCAGCTTAATCTGAGTTTAAGCTCATTAACAAGATCAGATTTTCCGATGAAAGGTTCATCCGTCAATTTCCAGGCTAATGCTGCAGCAGGGAACAGTCCCCATCGGTTATTTTCAGCAAACCTTGAGGAACCATCGTCTCTTAATGTAAAGGTCAACAAATACCTGTCAAGTAAAGTATAGTTCAATCTACCAAAGAATGAAACAAGAAAATATTCATTCTTATATGGTGTTGAAAGAGCACCAGGCAGTGTTGGATCAAACGCATGATGAGAATTTAGTCCTTCATTATAGAAATGCTGCCAGGAATAACCGCCTGTAAAATCAAATTTATTAATACCTAAATCTTTAATATAATTTAGATATAAATCCAACAGGCTATTCGTCTTTGTCTGATTATATGTGGTGACTTGTGTTTCCGGCGTTCTATATGACCAGCCAGCTAAGGTATCTAAGATATCTTTACCATTAGTATTATAGTAGTCATAGCCAAGATTTAACGTTGCTTTCAGACCCGATACATAAGGTATTTTATAGTCAAATTTACCACCGAAAATATATCGCTTCGCATCGGAGGTATTGGTGCGATAATTTAAGGCAGCAACAGGATTTATAGTAGCGATATTAATTGGGAGCCCATTAACTCCATTTGTATCTCCCAACAATGTCCAGGTTGTATAGCCGCCATATCTTGAGTTGCCATTTTTAACCGGCTGCGTTGGATCATATTGAACAGCAGCACCAATTGCATCATTATTTGAAAAATTATTGTTTATCCATGAACCAAAGCCATTTAAATCTATGCTCAAATCGCCGTTGAACAATGTTGGAGTTACTGCAAGGGAAACATTTTTTCTGTCTATATTATTGTATTTCAAAATTCCATCCTGGTTTAAATAATCCAGTGAAAGGCGGTATGGAACCGAACCTATAGCGTGACTAATGCTCAAATTGTGCTCGGTTTCGGGAGCCGTTTGATAAATTTGGCTTTGCCAATCTGTATTTGCAGTTCCTAATCGGCTTAACGCTACGGGGGACAATCCATAATTAGCAACTCTATTCGCAATTACTGATCTGAACTGGTCTCCTGTAAAGACTGATAAAAATTTTTCGGGCACACCCAAAGAGAAATTACCAGTATAGTGTATTTTCATTTGTTCTGACCCGTTAGTAACCGAGCTCTTCTTTGTTGTTATTATAATAACACCATTAGAAGCTCTTGAACCATAGATTGCTGTTGCAGAAGCATCTTTCAAAACCGTAATCGATTCAATATCATTCGGATTAATTGTTGAAAGCGGATTCGTCATACCCGAAATTCCGGCGCTCTCCAAAGGAATGCCATCAAGTACTATTAAAGGATCGTTATCGGCAGTTATAGATGAGCCGCCGCGAATACGGATTTTAGTTCCGGCACCAGCAGCCCCGCCAAGTGTATTGGCAACAACTCCCGGTATTTTTCCAATAAGCAATTCCTGCGGCGATGTAATTGATCCCTGGTCGAAGTCTTTTGCCGAAATTGCCGAAATAGAACCGGTGGCATCGGTTTTTTTAACTTCTCCATACCCGATTCCCACTACTTCTATTTCTTTAAGACGCCTTGCTTCAGGTTGTAATGTTATATTCAGAAATGATTGATCTACAATTGCAATTTCCTTTTTGGCATATCCCACAATTGACACAACTAGAGTATCACCTTTATTTGCTTTCAATCTGAATATGCCATCTATATCTGCAACGGTACCCCTTGTTGTGCTTTTCACTCCAATGTTAGCAAAAGCTAATGCTGTCCCGTCTTTCGCGTTTGTTACTTTTCCACGTATCTCCAATTCCTGTGCGTAAAGAAATGAGCCGGCTTGCATTATCAAGAACACAAAAACAAATATAATTTTGATACTTGCAATATTTCTGTTGTGCTCTTTAAATCTATCAGATAATATTGGAGTTCTACTAACTGTCAAACTTAAATGGCTCATTATGCTACCAAAAGAATTCGCCAATAAGTTTACTCGTTTAGGCTTTGTCATATACTTCCTCATTGATTTTATTTAGGGTTTGCTGAAATACAAATTTAGTTAATCCACCCAAGCGCTGCCTGCGGCATTTTGCAGTTGGGCAGTTCATCTCGGTTGCTTAATTTATTTAGCGCCTGTTGCACATTTTTCCAGGTTGAAACAAAAAAGAAAAAAAAATGGCTGTCTTTGTCAGCCTAACCAAATTCATTACGAAAAAGATTGCTGCTATCCAGCTCTCCGATGTATCTTGTCTTCTTGCTCTTATTCTGCTTAACCCGTACGCATTCTTTCCTTGTCCAAACTTCCCTTCTATATGATTCCTCTTTGCGTTCTCTTTGCGTCTCTTTGCTGTCTGTGATAATTCAATGGTGGTTAATAATATGGTTAATATGGTGGTAAAGTAAAGTTGTAGCAAAAATCTCATTCATGCCTCCGAACAATAAGGATGTATTCTGTTTTTCTATTGTTGTCACTTGTATTTTTTAGTTGACGTATCAATTTGTCTTTTATGGTTAATCTAAAAATAATAACACAGTTAAACTATAAATTTAGCATTGTTCTTACCACTACATAAACAGAGGTTTTTTGTAAGAATTTAATCTAAAATGCTAATTTTAACCACCTAATTAGATAGGTACTTTATATCGATTTTAACTCTCTTAATGAAACACTCAAACAGATCAGACAATGCTTTCTCTAATGGCTTTGGCTACAGCTTCTGATTGCGAGTGTACGTGCAGCTTTTTGTATATATTCCTGAAGTGAAATCTCACTGTCTCTATGCTTATGAAAAGAGAGTCTGCTATTGCTTTGAAACTATTTCCTTCCACTAATCCGCTAAGAATTTCTTTTTCTCTCGGCGTTAATATACTTTCGGTCTTTTCCTGAGATGCTTGTTTCTTCTGTTGCGAGAGTCCCCTAACATCTTTTCTGGAAAAAAAATCTATTACCTTTCTTGCAATGTGAGAACTCATCGGGGCGCCACCTTCGTTCGCTTCGCGTATTGCCTCAAGTAGTTTTGACGGTGGAGTTTTCTTTACTAAATATCCGCTTGCTCCGGCACATAACG
>JAKBMG010000094.1 GCA_021831685.1 Bacteroidota bacterium
CGGCATAAAAACCGCTTCTTTATTTTTTTTGATTGTTCTTTTGTTCTATGAGGACAATATCAAAAAAAATGGTCTGAAACTTATCAATGGTTGTCTTAAAAAACTATATTCTCGGACACGCTCCTAGTATGATTATATCGTTTACAGTATTTTCAAATTTGATTTTTCGTGTTTCAATTTTTTTATTTAATAATTCATAGACTTTATCAATTAAATATTTAAGGTCTATTTGAATTTTAATTAATTCTTGATTTTTTGAAAATAGTAAAACATCATTTAGAAGCTTGCTAAGGTGAGAATTTGCATCATAAAGTAACTTAAGAATACTTCTAACCTCGTCTGGTAAGGCATGGTTTTCTAATAACATTTCGACATAATTCTTTATAGCAGAAACTGGATTTTTTATTTCGTGAGATAAAAAGGCTGACATTGTTCCAATCGCTGCAAGCCTTTCTGAATTGTGTAATTTTGTTTCTATTTTTTTGTATTTAGTATCATCTCTAAAAATTGAAAAAAGCAGGGATCCTTTATCTTTAAATTCAAGGAATGAACAACTAACGTCAAGGAACAACGAGTTTCCATTGTGTATTTTTGAAAATCCCCAATAATTACTGCCGATTTTTTTCTCCGAAAAGATTTTCTTGTAGTTAATTAAACTCTCTAATTCTTCATTGCTATTTTGTTGGTAAATAATATAAAACGGTTTCCCTATTAACTCCCTTTTGTTGATTCCTACTAGTTTGCAGAAAGCGTTGTTAACAGAAATAATAATTCCATTTGCATCTGATAATCTCATTCCATCATATGATTTTTCCCAAATTGATCTAAATAATAATTCGGAATTTCTTAATGCATCTTCGGAAATCTTACGCTCGGTTATATCTCTTTGAACTGCTAAAAATCCTGTTATTTCTCCTGCCTCATCTATCATTGGATCGATTGTTCCTTCAATAAAAATTTCTTGGCCGTCTTTTTTTTGATTGATGAGTTCACTCTTTATACTATTTTTAGAAAGCAGATTTTCCCAAAATTCCTTATAATGATCTGAGGATATCTTTCCACTTTTTAGAATTCTTGGTGTAGTCTTTCCAACTACTTCCTCTTTTTTATATCCATAAATTTCAGAAAAAGCGGGATTGATATAGGTTATAATTCCATCTTTATCAGTTAAAAATATTACTTCACCGGATGATTCAACTGCTTGTTTTAATATTGAAATATTTTTTTCTGTTTTTTTTCGTTCAGTTATATCTTTGAATATTGATAATAAAAATGTATCGTTTTCAAAAAGTGGAGTGCGGGATTGAGATTCGATTACTGTACTTACTATATCAAAATATTTTTTTTTATTAAACTTAAGGTCTAGTTCTCCTTCAAAATGAGATTTGAAATTTCTATTCTTAAAAGCATTTCTAATTTTCTCCATAGCTTCATTATTTTTCGTATAAATCGGTTCCGGGTAAATCACATAAAATGGTTTACCAAGTAAGTCTTTTGATCGCATATCAACTAATTTACAAAAGGCAGGGTTCACAGCTATTATAATTCCAGATTTGTTTAGAAGGCGCATTCCATCTAAGCTATAATTCCAGATAGCATAAAAACGCGAAACAGTTTTTTTTATGGCATGTTCAGTATTTTTAATTCTTGTTATATCTCGAAGAGTTATTAAATAAAGTTTAGATGTTATTATCGAAATTGTAGCTTCAAATATTTTTTTTGAATCTTCTATAAATAGAGGTATCTCAAACGAAATTATTTCATCTGTGATCTGCAATTTTTTAAATGACTTAAATATTCTTTTTATTATATGCTGCTGAAATAATAGATTGATGCTCCCGTTTAAAGCAATACTTCTTGTATAATTTTCATTTTTCAAATCAAAGTATTTGAGATCATTTATGTTGCCCTGGTCATCAATTTTGATAAATATATCCGGTAGTTTTTTGAAGGATCGTTCTAATTCAGTTAAAAGTTTAAGGAATTTTTCTTCAGTTGTTTTATTATCCGTAGATATAGTTGCAACATTCTCGTAGCCACATACTTCTCCCTTTTCATCAACTATTGGTAACACTTTTAAATATATCTCAACAATAGAATTATCTTTCTTTATACTTAAAGTTTGTCTTGATAAAAGATATTGATTTGGGGTTGCGTCATTTTTCAAATCATGACGAGGGGAATTAAAGCCAATAAATATATAACTATATGTTATATTTATTAATTCAGCAATTGAATATTGATATGTGGTAAGAAATTCATTGTTTGCATATATGAATTTATTTTTTTCGTCAGTAACAGCTACTAAATCATAAGACGAGTTTTTAGCTGCTTCAATTTTTTTTATCCTTTCAACCAATACAGTATAATTTGTATTGCTGGCCAAAGGATAGTTATTTTTTAAAGAGACTTCCACATTTAGCCACATAATAACCTTCCAAATTTATATTATATTCTTAAAACTATTTGCGGTTTGATGTTGGGCGCATCTTTGATATATAAATATATAAAATTATTATTAAAAAACAATACTTACTATATAAAAATAATAATTATTACAAATAATTGCACCTTATATAGAAAATACGTTTAGATATTAAACTGTGTATAAAAAGTATACAGTTATTTTATTAATTCATGTTACGCAAAAATAGTCTTACGGAATAATGAAAGAAAGTTCATCAATTGAGATATCCCATGCTCCACTCGTGTGCCTGAGCTATCCGTGGGATTTCTTCCGTCTTTGGCGGATCGTCGCAATGGCAAAATGACTAGTAGGAGATCAATTAAAACGTTTAATAGCATCCCACGAACCTGCCGCCGCAGGTAGGAGTGGGAATCCATTTTTTCGTTTGTCCTAGCATAGTGGATAACCGCTTTTCTGCCGCGGCAGAGGGTGTGACATGCAGTTTTTACGATTTTGCGTAACTTCAGTTAATGATATAAATTCTTGATGATATTGTGCAAAATCGTCCTACCTTAAGATGTTTTCCTTTGTTTTCACCTAAAAATCTCTTAATTTTAGCGACAATTTTTTTGAATTTGCTACAGAAAAGAACAATTTCATCCCAATCTGAGCAGATAATTAATGGGAAATTGCGAGAATGGCGGAATTTGGTAGACGCGCTAGACTTAGGATCTAGTACCTAACCGGTGTCGGGGTTCGAGTCCCCGTTCTCGCACCATTTATTTTTATAACACCTAAAAGTTTTACGAGGTTAATTTGGAACTTAAGATTAATGATTTATCTATTTCAGAAAGAGAAGTTGAAGTCACCTTCCCTTATGAAGAAATAAAAAGCCAGCTTGAAAGCGAAATACTTAAACAAACAAAGAAAATTCAATTGCCCGGATTCCGCAAAGGAAAAGTTCCGGTTAACATGCTAAAAAAAATGTACGGGGATTCTTTAGAATTTGAAGCCTCTGAAAAAATAGCGAGCGACAAATTTTATTCTATTTCTAAAGAAAAGCACCTTCACCCTATAGGCCAACCAACAATTACCGATTTAAAATATAATCCCGGAGAAAATCTTTTCTTCAAAGTGAAATATGATGTTATACCCGAACTCGAAGTTAAAGATTATACCGGTTTGGAAATCGAAATCCCCCACCTTCAAGTAAAAGATGAGATGATTGAAACTGAAATTCAAAATATCTTAAAGTCTAACAGCACAAACGAGCCGGCAGAAGTAGTAGGCGAAGGGAAAAATTATTTACTTGATGTTGAGTTTAAAAGAGTGGATGATAAAGGAGAACCATACCCCGGATCGGCTTCGGAAAACCTTACGATAGATTTATCTAATGAGAGAGTGCAGAAAGAAATAATAGAAAACTCGGCGGGAAAGAAAATTGGCGAAACATTTAGTTTTACTTTTACAGATGAAAGAGTTGAAAAGAAGGATGGCAATGAAGATCAAAAAGTTCCCGAGACATTTAATTACACCGCACTTATTAAAGGGATTAAGAAGATCGTCTTACCGGAACTTACCGAAGAGCTCGTAAAAAAGGTAACTAATGATAAGGCATCAAGCGAAAAAGAGATGCGCGAACAAATTAGAATCGACTATCAAAATTATTATGATGAACAGGAAGAAAATTTAACCATCGACAAATTAATTGACCAAATAGTTAAGAATAATGATTTTGTAGCGCCAAAAAGCATGGTTGCAAGCTTTCTTGAAGACAACCTTAAGAAAGAAGAAGAAGAATCAAAGAAACGCGGTTATAAGAAATTTGATAAGAAAGCTGCAGAACCCCGATTTCGGAAATTTGCAGAGCTTGAAGTCAAATGGTTTTTAATCGGCGAAGCAATTAAAAAGAAAGAAAACATAACTGTATCCGAAGAAGAAATAAAAGATTTAGCAACGGCAGATGCTGAGAAAACCGGGATAGCATTAGATAAATTAATTTCATATTACAAGACTTCGAACTATTTAGAGAAATTGACCAATAAGAAATTATTTACCCATCTTAAAGAGAAAAACAACATCAAAAAAGTTGACCCTGACAAACTTTCACAAACTGAAAAGAAAGATCCGATATGAAAAATAAATTTGAAATATTCAACCAATTGGTTCCATACGTTATTGAACAAACAGGACGCGGCGAAAGAGGCATGGATATATATTCCAGACTTCTTCGCGAAAGGATTATATTTATCGGCACACCAATAGACGACCATATAGCCAGCTTAACAATTGCGCAATTAATTTTTCTTGAAGCAGAAGATTCTGAGAAGGATATTAATTTATATATCAATTCGCCAGGCGGAAGCGTAAGCGCAGGCTTAGCAATATATGATACTATGAAATATGTAAAGCCCGACGTAGCTACAATTTGCGTGGGAATGGCAGCAAGCATGGGTGCAGTCCTTCTTGCAGGAGGAGCAGCCGGAAAACGTTCTTCACTGCCAAACTCAAGGATTATGATTCATCAGCCTTGGGTTGGTGGTTTACAGGGTCAAACAACAGACATAGAAATTCATGCTAAAGAAATGATTAAAACAAGAGATACACTATATACTATTTTAGCTAATCACACCGGAAAAACATACGATCAAATTGCAAAGGACTGCGATAGAGATTACTTTCTTTCATCAGAAGAAGCAAAAGAATATAAACTGATCGATAATGTTTTAGAAAAACGAATTCCACTCGATAAATAGTAAAATCATTATAAAAGCACTTTTAAAAAAACGTCAAACAGAAATGTTTGACGTTTTTTTTATTTTCACCGGTTTGTTAGCGGCAAATTATGGATGGGAAGCGAAGCTTCCTTAGATCACGTTCCCAATCTGCCTCGGCAGAGATGTTGAAACTTCTGCGACATTATGCGGGATTATTATTTTATATAATGCAATATAGAACAATCCATCATATTTCGTCCATATGCATTTAGCTCAGCAAGAATCTAAGAGCCACATAGTTGCAACACAAAGACAGATGGCATTTTTTTGATACTGTTCTTCTATAAATAATTTATATGTCGCTCCTCCGGAGCTTTGTTCTTTTTTTATCTTTTTCTACTAATATGTCACCGCTCTGCGGTTCTGACACTTTTGCGGGGACTGCTACGTTTGCCCCGCTTTGCGGGGTTTGCGTGGAATCGAAAATTATGAAAGACAAGAGTAAAACCTCTGTAGTTTGAATGTTACTAAAAAAATGTCGTAATGAATTGTGATTATCAAATTGCATCATAATTTATTATTATATCAAAAAAGCCCCAGCGGGGCGATACATTAATAAGCAATACCATATTCAAATTAACATTTATATACGAACAAGAATTTATATCATTATAAAAATGGCAATTGAAAAACCGATGAATCGGTTAAAAGGTATTCTTTTCATTTCTTTTCCCACGAATAAAATTCGTGGGCTGCTATGATACCTTTTAATCGATTTCAACAAATGACCATTATTTATTTTTAATATTAAGTTAACGCCTATGAGTAGGGATGTTATATGAAATTTTATTTTGGACAGATATGGAATAGCACTGTGTTTAGAAACAATTCAAATCATCTCTTATTTTTTTAGATTATTACCGAAATTCCTCCATTAAATGCGAGTGAATTTTATTCCCTCAAAACTTTAACGCGAATTTCAGAACGCTTATATTTTATTATCTACAAATAAAAATGGAAAGCATTTATGATCGGAACGAGATTCACCGAATTTATCCCCGGTAATCAAGGCAAAAGAGAATTTGATAATTTATTAAAAATATTTTTGCAACTGCTTACTATAACTTCCGGAGATGTTTCGGAGGCATTAAATTGGCTGAACCAGCTTGACCAACAATATAAATTGACCGGCGATAAATATGGTATCGGCGATTTTATACAGGAGCTTAAAGACAAAAATTTTATAGAAGAAAATGAAAATGATTCTACAATACATATAACTGCAAAAGGAGAGCAATCGATACGAAGGCAATCACTTGAAGAGATTTTTGGTAAGTTAAAGAAAACTCCCCGCGGAAATCATCGCACTGCGTTTTCAGGAACCGGCGATGAGCAAACTTCAGAAAGAAGAGAGTTTTTATTCGGTGATTCGCTTGAACAAATCGATATGACCGATTCGATAAAAAACGCTCAGATCAATCACGGTATTGATAATTTTATGCTAACCGAAGATGATCTTGAAGTTGAGGAAAGAGACCTGAAAGCAATTACTTCTACGGTATTGATGATAGACATTTCTCACTCAATGATTCTTTACGGCGAAGACAGGATTACTCCGGCAAAAAAAGTAGCAATGGCTTTATCCGAAATGATAACAACGAAATATCCCAAAGACACACTCGATATAATTGTTTTTGGAGACGACGCCTGGATGATTGAAATTAAAGACCTTCCCTATCTTCAAGTAGGACATTACCACACTAATACAGTCGCCGGAATCGAATTGGCGATGGATATTTTGCGGCGCAGAAAAACAAGCAACAAACAAATTTTTATGATTACAGACGGTAAACCGACATGCTTAAAAGAGGGAGCTAAATATTATAAGAATAGCTACGGACTTGACAGGAAGATAATTAACAAGACACTCGACCAAGCCGCAAAGAGCAGACGAATGGGAATTTCAATTACAACCTTTATGATTGCACGCGACCCATATCTTCAACAATTTGTCAGAGAATTTACAAGGACGAACAACGGGCGGGCTTTTTACAGCAGCCTTTCTGGGTTAGGCGATTACATCTTTGAAGATTACATCAGAAACAGAAGAAAACGGCTTAAATAAGGACACTTCTAAAAACTACAATACCTGCCCTAGCGGCAGGCAGGCCTGCCTAGCGGTAGAGGCTGTTGCACAACTTCCAGATGTCATTTCGAAGTAGTCCCGCATACGGGATAAATCAGCGACTGAGATATCCCATGTGCTACTCGTGTAGCTAAGCTACTCGTGGGATTTCTCACCGGCTAAAGCCGGATTCGAAATGACAATTACTTTTAGATGCGTGGGATTTCTCCCCGCAAACGGGGCAGGCTCCGGCTAAACCTTGCCTACCGGCAGGCAGGGCCGGATTCGAAATGACAACTACTTGTCTGTCATATCGAAGGAGCTCCGCATACGGGATAAATCATCGACTGAGATATCCCATGTTCTTGTGCAACACTCTCGCTAGCAGGTTCTTTGCGAACGTTGAGTATTCTTTGCGTTAATTTTTTTTAATTTATTTTATCATTCAGGAGATTTAGATTTAAATGGACATACGATTAATAAAAACAATCGGCGAATTAAAAAAATCCGGTTACAAAACAATTCCTATAAAAGAAGAATTAAGGAAGAATTTAATCCGGGCATTGCAAAATGACGAAAATCCGTTTGACGGAATTTTAGGTTATGATGAAACCGTCATCCCGGACATTCAAACCGCAATTCTTTCACGCCACAATATTATATTATTAGGATTGCGCGGTCAGGCAAAGACAAGAATCGCAAGACTTCTAATTAATTTGCTTGATGAATTCATACCTGCTATTGAAGGATCCGACTTAAATGATGATCCATTTAAACCACTTTCACGATATTCAAAAGATCTGATTGCGGCGGACGGCGATAACACAAAAATTACCTGGCTTCATCGCACCGAACGTTATACCGAAAAATTAGCTACACCGGACGTTACAGTTGCAGATCTTATCGGCGACGTTGATCCGATTAAAGCAGCTTCATTAAAACTCCCCTACTCAGACGAACGAGTCATTCACTTTGGACTTATCCCCCGCTCTCACAGATCAATCTTTGTAATTAACGAATTGCCCGATCTTCAAGCAAGGATACAAGTTGCACTTTTCAATATTCTTCAGGAAAATGATATTCAAATCAGAGGATTCAAAATCAGACTTCCTCTCGACATTCAATTTCTCTTTACAGCAAACCCTGAAGATTATACTAACAGAGGCTCTATAGTTACACCGCTGAAAGATAGAATAGACAGCCAAATATTGACTCACTATCCAAAGTCCGTCGAAGTATCAAGACTAATCACAGAACAGGAAGCCCAGTTAACGGAAAATCAAATAAACTCCATTCAGACAAATGAATTACTAAATAATTTAATAGAACAAATTGCATTTGAAGCAAGACAAAGTGAATATATCGACCATAAAAGCGGAGTATCGGCACGACTTACAATTTCTGCTTACGAAAATTTATTTAGCACAGCTGAAAGAAGAATGATTATAAATAATGAAAAGTCGACCTATCAAAGAATTTCCGATTTGTACGGAGTCATTCCGGCAATCACCGGGAAGATTGAATTAGTTTACGAAGGAGAACAGGAAGGCCCATTAAAAGTAGCAAATATATTAATCGGCAAGTCAATTAAAACTTTATTCCAGAATTATTTTCCTACGCCGGATAAATTGAAAAAAAATCAGACTCAAAATCCTTATCAGTCAATAGTAGGTTGGTTCACCAAAGGAAATTCTATTGACATAATTAATGATCTTTCTAATAAAGATTATGAAAAAGTTTTATTAAGCGTACCCGGGTTAAAAGAACTAGTAAAAAAATATTTCCCGAATGAAGAAGAAAAGACGATATTTCTATTAATGGAATTCGCATTACATGGTATGGCGGAATTTTCATTGATCAGCAGATTTCGTCTTGAATCCGGATTACAGTTCAAAGATATATTAAGCTCTATGTTTACCATGTCCAAAGAAGAGGACGATGAGACCCTTACAGGGACTGATTACGTATAAGGATGAGGGAAAAATGGAGTGATGGAGTTATGGAATAGAGCGGTATTGAGAATTTCATTTCTAAGTCGGGATTTATTTCTCTTAATCCCGAAGGCCTGCCGGCAGAGTCTGTTGCACAACTTCCAGATGTCATTTCGAAGGAGTCTTCGACTGAGAAATCTTTTAAATTTTCAGCAAAGGAGATTTCTCCCTCCGGTCGAATGACAACAAAGTAGTTCTGCAACGCTCTCGGCAGGCAGGGCCGGATTCGAAATGACAATTACTTGCCTGTCATATCGAAGGAGTCCCGCATACGGGATAAATCAGCGACTGAGATATCACATGGTCAACTCGTATACCTTAGGCTACTCGTGGGATTTCTCCTCCCTCCGGTCGTCGAATGACAACTATTTGTGGGTTCGTGGGATTTCTCCCCGCAAACCCCGCAAACGGGGCATACGGGGCAGGCCCTCCAGTCGAAATGACAGTCTTTGTTTTAGGGAAAAGCACCAGCGGTGCGGCATATTAGTAAAAAATCATATAAAAATAAATAATGGAGCCACAGAGTGGCGATACAATTGCCAAAGGGTTTGACATGAAAATCAATAATCTTGTTTCACAATGGTTATATGTCGCTCCTCTGGAGCTTTAATTTTTTTCCGGTATATTCTTCTACTAATGTGTCACCGCTCTGCGGCTGAAAGAAGAAATAAATGATTTTTCGGCTGAATATTTTATTAAGCTAATCGTGGGATTTCTCCTCCCTCCGGTCGTCGAAATGACAACTATTTGTGGGTTCGTGGGATTTCTTCCCACATACGGGACAGGCTCCGGCTTATCCGCTGAAAGCGGACGGATTCGAAATGACAATTTTTTGAGAGTCGTCGAAATTACAAATGCCTGGTAGTCATGGAAATGGCAAAATGCGGCCGGTAGCAGGGCTAAAGCAGGGACGTTATAGATTTTGTTTGATTAATTAATGGGAGGAAAAAATAAGGATAGAAAGAATTGCAAGAACCGGAAGTGCATAGGAAAAGTAATATACAGCAATCGAAAATTTGTTATCAAAATACACTATCATTTTATACCAAAGAAAAAGGACTATAGTTTCCCAAAAATTTATTTCGATAAATTTAAATCTGTTTGATGGCATTACTATCGTAAATGCATATAAAGAAATTAAGACGATTATCAACGTCATGTCTAAACCGGTTAAAAATACCTTGCCCACTGCATTGAATTTTTCCCGTTGAAATAAAAAGATGGCCAAGAAAAGTGATAATAAAATTAGTGAACCAAAAATTTCATATTTGTATATATCATGAAAAAATAAGCTTCTGCCAATAAATGATACGGAAAAGTTGGAAATTATAAAAAATATTATAAAATTAAATAAACATAAATATCTTTT